>CAMPIU010000060.1 GCA_946886545.1 uncultured Flavobacteriales bacterium
ACCTTTGAAAGTATCTAGAACTCATTAAGAATGGATAAAATTTTAATAGTTGACGATGAAGAAGATATCCGGGAAATTCTTGGATACAATCTGAAGAAAGAAGGCTTCAAAGTATTCCTGGCAGAAAATGGTCAGGCGGGCATTCGTCTTTGTAAAGAAGAAAAACCCGACTTGGTGATTTTAGATGTGATGATGCCCGGTATGGATGGCATTGAAGTTTGTGAGCAAATCAGAAATACTCCGGGCCTGGAAAACGTACTCATCTGTTTTCTGACGGCCAGAAACGAAGACTACAGTCAAATTGCCGGATTGGATGCCGGTGCGGATGACTACATCTCCAAACCGATCAAACCCAGAGTGCTGATCAGCAGGGTCCATGCTTTATTGAGAAGAAAAGAAGCTGTTCAGTCCAAACCTGCCGGAACACCTGATCTGGTCATTAACAGAGAAAAATACCTGGTTATTAAAAACGGTGAAACCCTTCACCTGCCTAAAAAGGAGTTTGAACTTTTGGCATTGCTTGCTTCCCGACCGGAAGTTGTCTTTGAAAGAGACGTCATTTTAGAACGTGTATGGGGAACAGATATAATTGTTGGTGACCGCACAATTGACGTTCATGTGCGAAAACTAAGAGAAAAAATCGGCGATGATTATATCCAAACCGTAAAAGGAATCGGTTATAAATTCAGAGGGGATAAATAAAAAAATGATTTAAAAAGTAGGGGCGAAAAATTTTTCGCCCCTACTTTTTAGATTCCTAATTCTATCTGGAAAATGGCTCCGAACTTACCTGAATCCGTTTTCGCACGTAAATCATTTGTGAGTTGGTACAAGAGGTTCCCCTGAACTTTCACCCGATGTCCGTAAAGGTATTTTGTCACTCCGAATTGAAATTCCTGGTTCTTTTTCAGGTTTACTCCAAGGAAATCAGGATTGTTGTAAACAGAAGAAAATGGGGTAATTTCCGCATATCTCAATGCAATTTCCCAATTTGATTTAAACAGGTAGCTGATTTGCTGCAAGAATCCATAACCTGCATAAACCGGTTGAACACTTAAACTATCGGAAGTATAAGTAATCGGATTGGAGCAATCACGCTGCATAAACTCACTGTAAAGTGCAAATCCCTTATATTTAAACAACAAATCCAGTGAAATGGTTGTCATATCTGTTTTGGTATATAAATCACGACCCAACTGTCCGCCAGCACGTAATGCATCGTCGTTGAAATTATAAGATGCACCAATAGACAATTTTGGTTTCTGTTCACGCTCCAAATCACCTTCCTGGTAATCGTTTTTATCAGCAAAAGACCCAAATGGTAAAGCTTCAACTCTTCCCGTGTAACTTAAACCGCTATTTGAATTGCTACTATTTCTGCCCTCTCCGGAAGTAAGCGCTCCCAAGACAGCAAAATACTTACTCTTGTATGCTCCAAAGAATCCAAAGTCACGATCAATTGTAAAAGTTGCATTCACAATCGAACGGTCAGCAAATTGCTGATCCCCTGACGAAACAACCCGTTGTCTGTTCCCCGGAAGTTTTGTTTGTCCGAACCCGAATTTCAAATTTTTATACGGCTCATAATAGATTACGGCGTCACGCACAATATTTACACTGGTATTCACTTCGGATTCCTGGGTCATATCCCAATCCATATCACCGCGTGAAAATGCCAGCTGAATTTTATAAGTCAGTTTAGGATTATAAACAAATCCTTCCATTTTCAATCGAAGTCTGCGTACACGGAATTCATACGATCCGGCCGACAAATCATCGTCACTTCTTGTAAGCATTGCCGCTCTGTTCTGCATACGAAACTGAAGACGCATTGAAAAAAGTGAATCTTTACCCACAAACTCAATTCCTTTTTGCGGTTTGGTTAAGATAGAAAGATCTACTTTCTTTTGAGAAAAGATCCAATTACTGATTAATAATGTACTTAAAAATAGAAAATGCTTCATGTCAAATGAGTTCATTAATTGTTTTTCTATGTTATTTGGTTTCTTTTCCCAAAGAACATTCCGTTTTTTTTGGCAAAACTAATGGCTTCACATTGAATTAACCTACAATAAATTATAGTTTAATTTTTTGATAACATTTTTAATATTTACTTAACATTGAGTGCGAATTCAGGAACTTTTCAAACCCAAAACCCAGGTTCAAGCCCCATTTCTCATCCTTCAAAAAGCTACTTCTTAACATTGGCTTAACATTAGGCAAGCTATAATTGTCTCAAACACTGATACTTTACATGAAACGTGCGCAACAAGCACTCACCAAGGTCCAACTTTACCATTTCGTTAACATTTACTTTCTGCGAAACATCCTCAATAAACAAGGATTACATTTGCGCCATCAATATTAAGTTTAAAAAAATGGGAATTTTAAAGTTTTTCTTACCAAAAGATAAAGTGTTTTACTCGCTGTTTGAAGAGGCTTCTCAAAACCTGGAAGCTATCGCAGGAAAATTGGTTTTATGTGTAAATGAATCCGATTATAATAAGAGAGCTACCATTATTAAAGAAATGGAAGACCTGGAGCATCAAAATGATGACTTAACGCACAAGATCTTTGTTGAATTAGGTAGAAATTTCATTACTCCCTTTGACCGTGAAGATATTCACTCCTTAGCAACGTCACTGGATGATATTGCAGATTATATTTATGCTTCTGCAAAGAAAATCAACTTCTATAAAGTTGACCCGAATGATTCCGGAATTTTGAAAATGGCTGATGCCATTCACGATGCCGTACTAGCTGTAAATGCAGCTGTAAAGGAACTTCGAAATTTGAAAAACACTCAAAAAATTGTTGAGTGTGTTATCAAGATCAATTACGTTGAAAACCAGGCAGATGACATTTTTGATCTAAGCATCGAAAAGTTGTTTGATTCGGATATTGACGCAAAAAGCCTGATCAAAAAACGAGAGATCTACCAGATTATGGAAGTTGCAACGGACAAATGTGAAGATGCAGGAAATGTCATTGAATCAATCGTTGTAAAATACGCTTAATACTAATTTGGTAAACCAATAAGATATGTTTACACTATTAATTGTCATCATTGTCATTGCCTTATTATTTGATTTGGTGAATGGTTTCCATGATGCAGCAAACTCTATTGCTACAGTTGTTTCCACCAAAGTACTGACTCCGTTCCAAGCGGTTGTATGGGCTGCTGTTTTTAACGTGGTTGCTTTCTGGGTATTCGACATGAGCGTTGGAAATACAGTCGCAAAAACAGTCGACAACAGTGCTATTGACCTGTATGTAATCCTTTCCGGATTGATCGCAGCAATGATTTGGAATTTATTAACCTGGTGGTTGGGAATCCCTTCCTCCTCTTCCCACACTTTAATCGGTGGGTTTGCAGGAGCTGCAGTTGCTCATGCAGGTTTTGATGTTATTGCTTCCGCAGAAATCATTAAGGTTACTTTATTCATTATCCTGGCCCCGATCATCGGAGGGGTGATTGCCTTTGTGATTGCGCTGATAACTGTCAGCAGAAGCTTTGGAAAAAAAATGGTCTCTATCCTGATCCTGTCTACACTCACTTATTTCATCATGCATTACATGGTTGAATACCTGGATGTGAAACCGGTAATGATGTGGATTGTGATGGGAATGATCATCATCTTCATTCTGACTTATACCTGGTACCAACTCGTACACGGAAAGCGCCAGACTGCACTGAAAGAATCAAACATGTACAAAAAACTTCAATTACTATCTTCTGCAGCCTTCTCTTTGGGACATGGTGGTGCGGATTCTCAAAAAGTAATGGGGATTATTTGTGCTGCATTAATGGTATTCGCTAATTCACAGCGCAATGACCAGGGACAGATTACAGGAAATATTCCTAAAATGTTCCAGATCTCTGAAGTATTTCAAATTGAGTTTAACGATAAGTACGGCAGAAAAGAAAAATTCAAGCCGGAATACACCAAGAACATCGATTCTCTGAAAATTGAAAAAGAAGATCATATTTTGATCTATACCAAAGGAGATGACATTTACGATGCGAAAACACATGATCTGATCTTCAAGGGAAAAACCCTTAACAAAGAATACATGGAAGCCAGCATTTTCAGCAAATATGTTGATCAGGAAGGAGAAATTCGCAAGGGACACAAAATCAAAGCGAAAGTGAATTCCGAAACAATGCCCGGTTGGATTGCATTCTCCTGTTACCTGATGATTGGTTTGGGAACCATGATGGGTGGATGGAAAATTGTAAAAACAATGGGAACAAAAATCACCAAAGTAACTCCACTTGAAGGTGTTTGTGCCGAAACAGCCGGTGCTTTGACTTTGTTTACTGTTTCCAACTTAGGAATTCCGGTTTCAACAACGCATACCATTACGGGATCCATTATTGGAGTTGGTGCTACCAAACGACTAAGCGCTGTGCGTTGGGGCGTTACCATCAACTTACTTTGGGCATGGATCTTAACCATTCCTGTTTCAGGTTTGTTAGCAGCAGGGATTTATTACTTAACAAAGTTATTTCATTAGGATCTAATATAATTTACGATTGAACTCCCACCTTAACAGGTGGGAGTTTTTTTGTTCTTAATGTGTTTATAAGGTCGGCGCAGGATTAGTTAGTTAGTTAGTTAGCGCAGGATCAGGAGATCCTGCGCAGCAATGCAGCAACGCAGCACAATACAGTAATGCATATCTTACTTCACAAGAGTTAGCGGTGGTGTCAGTCGATATACTTCAGGCAAAACGCTCTTCATTTCCTGATAATTTGAAGCTGAGGAGTATTTCCAGAATTCAGGTGATGTTACTAAACCTGCACGAACGGGATTTTGATGAATGTATCGAACTTTTATCCATGTAAATCTTTCGCTATATAATTCGATGGCGTGATTTCCATCTTGCCAAACCTTGTAATTTTTAGTTTTTGTATGATCCAAAGCCGCTTTTTCAAAATAATTCAATAACCATTCCCGCCTACTTTCGGGCTCCGTTCGAATCGCCTCAATAATTTTTCGCGAAGTGTATTTTTTAAAGTCCCGAATGATATCACTCAGACTAAACTCCATGTCAACATTTACAATGAGATGAATATGATTACTCATGATGCAATAAGAATAAACGTGTAACGTTTTGTTCTCGATGTAATACCGAAGGGTTTCAATAATTATTTTTTGATAGCATTCTCGTGTAAAAATGTCTACCCATCCTACCACTGTAAGAGTTAAATAATAGGACCCATTTGGCTTTTTAATGGTTAACTTATTTCCGGACAGCAGACTTTAAAATAAAAAGAAAAATTGTCTTCTGCTAATTTTATTGCGGGAGTGGCGCAGGATCGGGAGATCCTGCGCAGCGTGTAACATTTAGTAATTCTACAACATTTCCCCTTTCGAGTAATTGAGCATTTTGACCGCTGGTAGTGGAAACTCAAATAAAGATCAAATTTTCTTTCCGAAAAGTAAGCCCTCTTTATTTTAATCGAGTCTAAGAACCCATAATACAAGAACTAGAACAAACTAAAAATTATTTTCCCCGGATAACAATGATTGATAATGTAAAATTGAAAAGACCCCAAATTATTGGTGAAGTTCGAAAGCTTTCATCTAAGCAGAATCAAACTTTTAAACTTTTCAATTATCCATTTTCAATTTGAGGTATATTTGTAAAAACACAAGAACAATGACACTCAAAGAAACCATTTCAGCAGTTGAAGCTTTTCACAATGCATTTAATATTCCGAATAACTACGAACCAACAGCGCAATTATCCGAAGCTGATATTACACTTCGCTACAACCTGATGAAAGAGGAAAATGAGGAGTACCTGGAAGCAGCAAAAAACGGAGACTTAGTCGAGATTGCAGATGCTTTGGGAGATCAATTGTACATTTTGTGCGGGACGATCTTAAAACACGGCCTACAGGACAAGATCGTGGAAGTTTTTGAAGAAATCCAACGTTCAAATATGAGTAAACTGGATGCGGACGGAAACCCTATTTACCGGGAGGACGGAAAAGTTTTGAAATCCGAACTGTATTTCAAACCAAACATTCTTTCAGTTCTGGAGAAATAGCATGCAGCGCTTTAACATACGGGTTTACGGAATTTATATCAATGAAAGGCAGGAACTATTGCTTTCAAACGAATCTTACCGTGAGCTGAATTTCACTAAATTTCCGGGCGGAGGATTAGAATTCGGCGAAGGAATGATCGAGTGTCTGAAACGCGAATTTCAAGAGGAATTCAATATGGAAATTGAAGTAGGTGAATTGTTTTACCTCACCGACTTTTTTCAGGTTTCCGCATTCTCTGAACATGACCAGGTGATTTCTGTCTATTATCGGATCAAAGTTAATTTGGTTCACCTGGATCAGCTCATGAATAATCAAACAGGAGAAGAAGAACTTCACTGGATGAAACTTTCCCATGTAAAGGAAGATCTGTTTACCTTCCCGATCGATAAAATTGTAGCACGGAAACTGGTTAATGGAAGAAATTATTGAACTCCTTGTTGGAATCATTCTTCACGGAAAATACATTCTTTGTATTCTGCTGCTTTTATTCGGGATCGCTTTTATCATTTCCGCAACACCCCTTGGGATCATCTTCGGAATTCTTTCCATTCTATCCGCTTTATTTTGGGCTTATCGCATATTCAAAACACACTGATCGGGTTTTAAATCCCATTAACATCCCAGATTTCAAACAAAAAAAACAGGAACCCTTTTGGAGCTCCTGTTCTCTTCTATTTTGAATATCTTATTTAAACACCACGTTGAATTCTACGCGTCTGTTTATTGCCTGACCTTCCGGTGTTTCGTTTGTTGTTTTAGGCTGAGTTTCACCATAACCTTTTGCTGTGATTCTTTCTGCCTGAACACCTTTTGAAATAAGGTAAGATACAACTGCCTGAGCTCTTGATTCGGAAAGCAATAAGTTCTGAGCTTCATCACCAACATTATCCGTGTGACCTGAAATATCCAAACGGTAATCCGGATTTTGTTTCATGACACGAACCACCTCATCCAAAACCGGCAGAGACGTTTTCAATAATGTGCTTTTTGAAGTTTCGAACTGAACACCTTTCAATGCTTTTGTCATCACCTCCTGAGTTTCTTTAGCAATAACCGGACAACCTCTGTTTGAAGCTAATCCCGGAGTTTGAGGACAAATATCATCGATATCAGCAACTCCATCCTTATCGCTGTCAGGACAACCATTCGTACCATAAGCACCGGCAACTTCCGGGCAAGCATCATAAGCATCCGCAATTCCGTCAGCATCCTTGTCTTTAATTGCAACACCTTTCGAGTTTACATAGCTTCCTGCAGGTGTATTTGCTTCCTGGTCCAATGCGTTTGAAACACCATCATTATCATCGTCACGGTTTTGTTCCTTTAAAGCAGCAAGCTCAGCTTTCATTTCATTTAATTCTTTCGAATCCGTATTGGAAGCTCCATAAATAGTCGGAGTCCAGTCAGCATGAGTCTTGTTTTTACCTAAGTAATATGAAACACCGACACTTAAATTCAGCATATAGCCGTCAATTGCTCCATTTCTGTTATCAGCCTGCATATCAAAGCGGTTGTTTTGACGCGCGTGAAAGATGAATGAAAGATCCCCATTTAACGACCATTTTTCATTCAATTTTAACTGTGGAGTTGCTCCGAAAGTAAAGTTGATCATACCATCCGCACGCTTAGACAATGATTCTGTATTTGCGTATCTCGGATTGTTGTCTGACCACAAGCTTGAAAACCCGAACCCTCCGTGGATCAAGAATCCTATTCGGGGCATCACCTGTGGAAAATGAAGGATATCTCCGACATTCACTACCCCTTCAAGCGAAGTTCTTACATAATAACTATTGTAAGGGCGATCAATAAAATCAAGGAAATCATAATTCACTCCCAATCTAAGTCCAGCACGATTGGTAAACATGTATCTTCCGTTAATACCAAAATGATGAATTTGATAAAGGCGGGTCGTGGCTTTCGTAGGAGCCATTCCATCATGTGCACCGATAGATGCACCCAGTGACCATTTGTTCATGCTTTTCACATCGTTTTGGGCATTCAATGCAAATGGTAGACAAATGAATAGTAAATGATAAATCTTCATGGTACAGGATATTTCTTTTTATTTTTTAGTTACAAATATAATCAAAGATGACTTTAGAGTCTTCTTTGAAATAATTGAATTTAAGAAAGGTTTACGCTGTAGCCATGCCAAATATCTAAAAAATAATTGAGTGCACAAAATTAATAGAACGAAATCGCAGATTAGTAGGTTTACAATATTTTTCTGGTTATTAAATCGTAAATTGTACCGGCGTTTTTGACAAGCTTCAATATTAATGCTAACTTACTGATTACAAATTCTATTCAGGAATGTTGAAAAACATCCGGGGCGTTTTTTTTAACAAAACCTTTAAAAAGAAATATATTTGCAGCAATCAACTATGTTGTTTGACCGTAAAATTGGTCTGTAAGATCTTTCCATATTACAAATAGCAAGCTCTGAACAACTGGTTTATAAGTGAATGAGCGATTGAGATGGGGGGGGGCATTAAAGTAAGTAGTTGAGGAAAAAAGTATTAGTAATTTTCTGTACATGGCAAGATGCGATAAAAATTTCGCCCTTAATCAAAGAACTTAAATAAACAGAGACTAATTTTGAATGTCGTATATGTGTTAACGCGCAACATCGCGAAATGCTTGATCAAGTCATGTCATTCTTTCATCTAACAGCTGATTATGATTTAGATTTAATGAAACCGAATCAAAACTTATTCCAGCTTACTTCCGACATTGTTACCGGTCTGAAACCTGTTTTTGAGTCCTATAAACCGGACTTTACATTTGTGCATGGTGATACAACCACCACTTTTGGCGCAAGCTTAGCCGCGTTTTATTCCGGATCACGAGTTTGCCATGTAGAAGCAGGCTTACGTACCAATGACAAACACTCTCCTTTTCCGGAGGAAATGAATCGCCAGTTAACTAGCCGAATAGCAGATCTCCATTTTGCTCCAACCGAACAATCAAAGCAGAATCTTCTAAAAGAGAATGTTCCGGATCAATCCATTTTTGTTACGGGAAACACAGTAATTGATGCTCTTTTACAAAGTGTAGAAAGAATAAAATCAAATCCGAGTAAACTGATCAATGAGCTTTCCAATAAGCTTGGAAGCAAAGAAATGATTTTAGTAACGGGACACCGAAGGGAAAATCATGGCGAGGGTTTTATACAAATCTGTCAGGCTTTGAAAGAAATTGCCGAAAGCTATCCTGATCTTTGGATTGTTTATCCTGTTCACCTTAATCCAAATGTTCAGAAACCTGTTTACACTATATTGAGTCCAGTCAACAATATTTTATTGATTGATCCATTGGATTATCCGGATTTTATTTGGATGATGGACAGATCAAAAATAATTATTACGGATAGTGGTGGCGTGCAAGAAGAAGCTCCAAGTCTTGGGAAACCTGTACTTGTAATGCGGGATACAACGGAAAGACCCGAGGCCGTTGCTGCCGGAACAGTAAAACTGGTTGGCACGAATAAAGATACGATCGTTTCAGAAGTAAAAGAGCTTCTTTCTAACGAAGATTATTACATAAAAATGAGTCATGCACATAATCCTTATGGAGATGGTAGGGCTTGTGAGCGGATTGTGAAACACGTTACAGATCATTTTGGGTCCACCTCTATTTGAAATAAATGAATCTTAAACAACAGGCATTCTCGGGGGTAAAATGGACTACTTTGTCTGCTGTAACCAATACTTTGATTCAAGTCATTCAACTTGTTATCTTGACACAAGTACTTAGTCGTCAAGATTTCGGATTAATGGCAATCGTAATGGTTGTCATCGGGTTTTCTCAACTGTTTATTGATATGGGCGTTTCTAACGCTATCATTTACAAGAAAGAAATCAGTCATGAGGAGTTGAGTTCACTCTATTGGTTTAACGTCATTATAGGATGTTCCTTTTTTTTATTATTGGTTTTTTCATCCTGGTCAATTGCTAAGTTTTACAACCATGATAAGCTTTCGCCATTGATACAATTGGTTGCAATATCCTTTATCATACAGCCATGGGGGCAGCAGTTTATGGTTTTTCTTCAGAAAGAACTGAAATTCAAAGCCCTGGCTCAAGTAGAGATTGCCTCCAGGTTAATCTCCTTTTTGGTAGTAATTATTCTGGCTTATCTGGATTATGGAGTATATTCACTTGCCATAAGTACACCAGTTTATGCACTTTGCAGCACAATTGGCTATAACATAACCGGAAGAAAATACTACCAGCCGAATCTTTTTTTTAGTTTTCAGAAGGTAAAACCCTATCTTAATTTCGGATTGTTCCAAATGGGGGATAAATTCCTGAATTATTTTGCACTGCAAATGGATACTATTTTGATTGGGAAACTATTGGGAATTGAAATTCTCGGAGTTTATAATATTGCAAAAGATCTGACAAGCAAGCCATATCTAATAATCAACCCTATTATCACAAGAGTCACTTTTCCTATAATGTCTAAAATAAACCACGACATTCCAAAACTGAAGCAGATTTTCCTTAAGACCCTGAATTATCTTTCTTACATAAATATTTTAATCTACCTACTGATTATTCTTTTAGCTGAACCAATAGTCCTTGT
>CAMPIU010000061.1 GCA_946886545.1 uncultured Flavobacteriales bacterium
CCATTATTTCTCTACTTTTAAAATCTAAACTTGATTTATGAAGAAACTATTTGCTTGGGTCATGATTGGCGCAATGGTTATGAGCCTTCGAATGCCTAACCCACCGGAACAAACAACCAATTCACCGCTCTGGATGCGATACCCTGTCATTTCACCAGATGGAAAAACAATTGTATTTACATATAAAGGAGATATTTACCAGGTTCCCGCTTCCGGTGGAACAGCTTCTCCGGTCACTTTAAGTGATGCGTATGATTTTATGCCTGTCTTTTCACCCGATGGAAAAACTATTTATTTCTCATCGGACCGATATGGAAATTTTGATGTATTCTCTGTTCCCCTGCAAGGCGGAACAACCAAAAGACTCACACTTCATTCCAGCAATGATTATCCGCAATGCGTTTCACCGGATGGAAAACGAATTGTATTTATTGCAGCACGTATCGACAATGCGGCGATGTCCCAGTTTCCTTACGGAGCTTTGGGGGAAATTTACTCCGTAGGTGTTGAAGGTGGCCGTGAAAAACAGGAACTTTCGATTACAGCAGAGAATATCAAATGGAACAAAGACGGAACTAAAATGATCTTCCATGATAAAAAAGGTTATGAAGACCCCTGGAGAAAACACCATCAATCATCTGTGACACGGGATATCTGGATGTACGAAAAAAGTGGCGATAAATTCACCAAACTGAGTGACTTCGACGGAGAAGACCGCAACCCTGTTTGGACGAATGACGAAAGCAGCATTTATTATTTAAGTGAAAAAAGCGGTTCTTACAATGTGTGGAAAATGAATCCTAATTCACCTGGTTCAGCAACCCAGGTTTCCAAATTTGACAAAAATCCGGTACGCTTTCTTTCGGTTTCCGAAAACAATACACTTTGTTATGGCTACGACGGAGAGATTTACACTCAAAAAGAAGGTCAGAACCCTGAAAAAGTAAACATCCAAATCAATGTGGAAGACCGCAGTGCTGATACTAAAAACAAAGTAGAAACCGGAGGCGCTTCGGAAATTGCTGTTTCGCCAAGCGGAAAGGAAGTTGTCTTCACTAATCACGGAGATGTTTTTGCGGTATCACTGGAAAATGGAGTCACCAAACAAATCACCAATACACCGGAAGAAGAGCGAAATATCAGTTTTTCACCCGACGGAAAAACCATTTTGTATGCTTCCGAGCGAAACAAAATCTGGGGAATCTATCAGACAAGCATGATCCGGAAAGAAGACAGTTATTTTTACGCTTCCACTCTTTTAAAAGAAGAAGCATTAGTTGTCACTGAAAACGAATCTTTCCAGCCGCAGTATTCACCCGATGGGAAGGAAATTGCTTTCCTGGAAAACAGGACTGCGGTGAGCATCTATAATCTGGCAAGCAAAAAGATCCGCAATGTTTTGCCATCAACGAAGAATTATTCTTACAGCGATGGAGACCAAACCTTTAACTGGGCCCCCGACAGCAAATACATTTTAGTTTCTTTCTTACAAGACGGAAATTGGCACGAACAGATCGGTTTGGTGGATGTGACCGGAGCTAAACCGATGCTCGAACTGACTCAAAACGGGTTCTCAAACGGTGGCCCGAAATTCCAAATGGATGGAAAAGCAGTTTTGTGGTTTTCCAATCGCGATGGGATGAAAAATGTAGCCAGTCATGGTTCTCAGCAAGATGCTTATGCTCTTTTCCTGGATCAAAATGCTTATGATCTATTCAAAATGAAGAAAGCAGATTATGAACTATGGAAGGAACAAAAAGAGAATAAAGAGAAGGAAAAAAAGGAATCCAAAGAATCTGCGACCACGAAAAAAGGAAAAGGTGAGAAAGCAGATTCTACAAAAAAAACCGAGCCCCTGAAAATTGACCTGAACGGATTAATGGATCGCCAGGTTCGTTTGACAGAAAACTCCTCCTTCTTACAAGATGCATTCCTGGATCCTAAAGGAGAGAAATTGTATTACCTTACTCCGAATGAGGACGGAACCAATTTGTATGTCCGCAATTTCAAAGACCATGAAACAAAAATGCTTATCCCATTAAAAGCCAAGGGCGTTTGGAGTACTTCAATGGATAAGGATGGAAAAAACATTTATGCCGTTATTGAAGGGAAATTGACCCGTCTGGATTTGGAAAAAGGGGAACGAAAAGACATTCCGTTCAAAGCAGAGCGTACACAGGACAGTTATGCCGAACGTGCTTACCTGTTCGAGCACATGTGGAGACAGGTGAAAACCAAATTCTATGTGGAAGATTTGCAGGGAACTGACTGGAATTACTACAAAACAACTTACACCCGTTTCCTTCCGCATATCAACAACAATTATGATTTTGCTGAAATGTGCAGTGAATTGTTAGGTGAACTGAACGCATCGCATACAGGCTGTCGATATTACCCACCTCGTGAAAATGCAGATGAAACAGCTCAGCTTGGTATCATTGCAGATGAAAGTTTTACAGGAACCGGAATTAAAATTGCAGAGGTACTGGATAAAGGCCCATTGGTTAGTTCCGAAACAAAAGTTAAAGCCGGAGCTATCATTGAAAAAATTGACGGTATAGAGATCAAACCCGATTTGAATTACTATTCACTTTTAAACCGGAAATCCGGTAAGACAGTACTTCTCTCAATTTATGATCCTGCAAGCGGGAAACGCTGGGAAGAAATCATCAAACCAATTTCTGCAGGAGCACAAAGTGAATTGCTTTATCAGCGATGGATCAAACGCATGCAGGCAATGACCGAAAAATTATCCGAAGGAAAATTGGGTTACATGCATGTACGCGGAATGGATGATCACAGCTACCGTGAATTCTACAACCAGGTCATGGGTAAATACATCAATAAAGAAGCTTTGATCGTAGACACCAGATTTAATGGTGGTGGCTGGTTACACGATGACCTGGCAACATTCCTGTCCGGAAAACAATACATCAACTTTGTGCCGAGAGGTCAGAAAATCGGAATTGAACCCGGTTCAAAATGGACCAAACCAAGCTGTGTGATCATGGGTGAAGGAAATTACTCCGACGCGCACATGTTCCCGGTTGTGTATAAAACACTGAACATAGGAAAATTGATCGGAATGCCGGTTCCGGGAACCGGAACAGCAGTTTGGTGGGAAAACCTCCAGGACAACTCCCTGGTATTCGGAATCCCGCAAGTGGGTGTGATGACCATGGACGGAAAATACTACGAGAACAATCAGTGTGAGCCGGATTTCAAAGTGGCAAACGACTACAACACGATGTTGAAAGGCGAGGATGCACAATTGAAAAAAGCGGTTGATGTGTTATTAGGTAAATAAAAAACAACTCAGAATAAAGTAAATCCCCCGGCTAAGCTGAGGGGATTTTTTTATTTTACTATTTTGACTTTTCTCAAAATTTCATACATTGGGACTCCAAATAACTGAACACTATTTACGACCATGAATATTCACGCGGATAAAACTCCTGAGAAGAATAATGAAGAGACCACATCAAAAGGTAAAGCTGACTCAAAGGTTCCTTTTATGGATCAGCGGCCAAACACGGTAACTCAAAAAAAAATTCAGGAGTCGGCAGATAAGAGCCCGCAAGCGAATCAATTAAAGTCTGTTCAGGAAATGGCAGACAATAGTCCTCAGAATAAAGTTGTTCAAAAGAAAGCAAATAACACCGGTTTACCTGATCATTTAAAAGGAGGAATCGAAAACCTTTCGGGTATTTCACTGGATGATGTAAAAGTGCATCGCAACTCGGACAAACCATCTCAACTGCAAGCTCATGCCTATGCACAGGGAACAGATATACATTTGGGGCCGGGACAGGAAAAACATCTCCCGCATGAGGCCTGGCATGTCGTTCAACAGAAACAAGGCCGGGTAAAGGCAACAAAACAGATGAAGGGAGAATTCAATCTGAACGACGATGAAGGATTGGAAAAGGAAGCAGACCTAATGGGAGAAAAAGCGAACGCTCTTCAGGGACAATTTGCAGGAAATCCCGAAACAAAAGAAAGCAGTTCAGCCGGAACCGAAGCCCCCATCCAGGCCATGATGAGTTTAGAAGCATTTCAGGCACTGACTACACTCGGAGAAAATCGAAAATCGATTGCTGTAATTGATAATGCGATCAGAGAATACCATACTTTTTTATTACGTCCTGTAAATATCGATAACCAGCTTGCCAATAAGCAGGAAAAATTGCGCTTAATCAATGTCGTACTACAGGTAACTACAGCATATATTAACGAAAAAGTCAGAACAGATCCTTCTAATTCAAGAATAGAACCTGTAAGAGGTTTCAGAGAAGATGTTCTTCTCGAAATTGATCAGATAACCGGAGTGGTGGCCTCTGATTTCCTGATCAATGAAAGTATTGATGATCGACCGGATGATGATGCCACCCGCCTTTTGATTCTCAGTATTGCCAAAGCGCCAAAAAGTAAAAATTGGGTGCAACAATATATTGAGACCACCAGCGATCCGCAGAAAATTGCCGCGATGGATGGCTTATACACACAAGGAGATCTGGTAAAAATCATGGATCAGGCATTTATTAATGGCGCCGGCACAGATGCCATTCTTCTCTTTCCAAAAGGAAATGCTTTATCCGCCAATCAAAAAGCAATTATCAAATTGTTCGTTGATCGGGTCACCGATTTAGGCACCTTAAAAAAATTAGCCTCACAACGTTTTGATCTTGATGTAGCCAATATTAAAGGATTGGAAGTTGGAAAAGCGGATGCAGACGGAGGACTTATTCAGGCGGAAGTGGATTGGACCTTAGAAGGTTTACGAAGAGCATACAAGGTGATGAATCTATTACCAAACGGACATGCTGCAAGCAACACACGTTTTGCCAGTCTGAAACGCTATCAGGACGAAAGCGGCTGGTATGGTGATAATAATACAGTAGCTATCGGATATAATGACCTTAACTTCGAAAAACCAAAGAGAAGAACGCTATCGGAAAAATGGAACAATAAAGGACACGATGTTTTTGAAGGAAAAAACTATTTTGATGCTACCGTGCGACATGAAGTGGGACATGCGGTAGACCATCGACATGGTTTTAGTGATGTTCGTTGTCTTACACCCAATGGAGGTAGCTGGATAATTTATAATGGAGACGTCCGGGGAATGGTCCAGGAATATTTGGACCTTAACAACTCAGCACTTTCTAACCATCCAGCTTGTTTGGGAATGGTGAAACTTGAAATCGCGAAACTAATCACTGCAACAGCAAATATGGATGCCGTAAAGACAGAAGTAATTCGAATGATGAATGAAACCAGTAATGCAGCAGGCCTCCAATTTGATCGTGCCATTGTAGATAATGATCCGATATTTGAAGACATGCAAAAAGCAAACCTTCAAAGACCATGGAAATCATCCAATCCTAAAGTTGTCGGGGGCAGGACATTTGTTTATTCTAACGACAACTCACTCTCCTCGTATGATTCTGCGGCCCGTGCCCGACAGGTTTCCAATTATCAATTCAGGGCCCCGGGTGAATGGTTTGCCGAGGCTTATGCCGCTTATTATCAACCGGATCAGACACCACAAGGTTACGGCTCAGCTCTTCAAGCGCGGGATGCAAACACCTTCACCTATATGCAAACCCATGTTGATATTCCATTGTAATTGATAAATTATGTCACGATTTCACGAAGAAACTGTTTCCTGTCCGGCTTGCGAAAAGAAAAGTATCCAACTAATTGCCACAAGTCTCCGAATCTCATCCAAAACAAGCTTTAAAGAGCAACTACTAAATGGCGATTTTCAGCGGTTTACCTGTGAAGATTGTAATCATGCGTTTTATGTAGAAGATCCCCTTATTTATCTTGATTTTGACGAAAAATTGATGATCGCCCAATTTCCCAAATCCTGGAATCCTCAGTGGCAGAAGCACGAAACAGTTGTTACACACAATTTCGAGAATTATCTCGGTGGAAAATATGCAGCTCCCTCAGCCCGTAAAATGGCAGAGGGATTTCGCTTGAGAACGGTTTTCGGACTGGAATCCCTGGCAGAAAAGATTGTCTGTATGGAAGCAGGAATAGATGACCGCCTGCTTTCAATTCTAAAGCTCCAGCTGATCCAAACGATAGAAGAAATTCCTTTCCATCCGGGATTCATTCCTCTTTTCAAAGGAATCAAAGAAAATGAGCTTGTATTTTTGTGTCAGGTTGTAAATTCCGAAGGAAAAACCAAACAGGAGATTATCACCTTACCCTTCCCGCTTACCCTGGATGAAGTAAAAAACTCCGCGGATCAATACGAATCGCTGCTGGAAACATTCCACGATGCAACTTATATTGACATTGGACGAATGTTCTTTTCAAATGCGGAATCTGCTTAGAGATCAAGAACAAACGATGTGAACTCTTTTGCTTCTTTAAAAACCGCCGCTGTAAATAGCGCGACGGTTTCTTTTTCTATAACATGTTTTATTTACCAAAACGATAACCAAGCTGCATATTTACGTTGAAATCCAATCGGACTGCAGTTTGGTTTGCATTCTGTCCTACTCCCCAATAATTGTTGGCATCCGTCATGAAATCGGACCTGTGCAAGGCATAAACACCCGGGTTAAAACTAATGGACGATCCCAGGTAAAAACCTTTCCCGATCTGCCATTCCAACCCATATCCGATACTAAGGTTGACTCCTGTTTGTTTATAGTTATAGGGATAGCGTGAAATCATCACGCCGTTGCCGACGTCCTGCACCGTATTGGAACTGGTCGTGGAAAATCCGATCCCACTGAAAAGATAAGGTACAAAACGGTTCCCGAATCCATTGAAATACCGTTTGTAATTGAAGTTCAACCCAAAATACCGGTGATTCTGCCTGATACTTGTACCCGCAAGCGAAAATTGCGGACCAAACTCAAATTGATTTTTACCGTGTGCAAATGTCATCATGGGCAGTAGTCCCAACTGCTTGTACCTGAATGGCGGAGTAAGATCCATTTTGTACCGGTCCAGAGTTAATCCTGTACTCAGTCCCCACCTGCCCTTGATGGGAGATTCCTGGATTTGAGAGAAGCTTGTTCCCGATAACAATAAGGCACATAATGCCAGACCTGATTTAGGTGATGTGATAGACTTCATAGATTTAATTTAAATGATAGGTCTCAAACATAATTGATCAAACTAAAATGACTGAACTATTTTAGCGTAATTTAACGACCGGACACCTCCATTTAAGATTTAGTAACAAAATCAAAGAATAAACGCACCTTTCCTTCCGTTATTCATTAAATTACAGGAACAAAACATAACAACCAAGCTTCAACATGAGGATCCCGAAAACACTTTTTCCATTTCTATTCCTTTGTCTTGCAGCCTGCAATACCGATGAAGCAGAAAAAAATTACCTCTATGTGATTAAATCTCCGCTTGTTTATTCAAAAGACAGTATTGTATCTAATGAACTAGCTTTCTACGGACAAAACAATTTCATTTTATACGATTCCAAAACAATTCTTTATCATAACAAATGTGTTTTCCATTGGTGTGGAACAGGAATTGATTACACCAAACCTGACAGGCTTTTTATGACTCCCGGGGACTTGATTAAACTAAAACCAAGTGAGCTCAAACACTTCCTGGAGACTAAATTCAACTGGAAAAACAAACACGGACATATGAGCCTCATGTCTATCTCATCCTCCACCGACACGATCTGGAACCCAGCGTATTCTATACTGATAGATTTTAAAAAACGCCACGAGAATATGCTAGTTTCCGTTCGGAAATGGACCGAAGAAGAAGAATATGTGGCGACCGCTAAAATGAAAAAACACCCCTACGAATCTCATAAGATCAAATGGAAAAAGGGATTTTCAGATGGGAGTGAAGCTTTGGAATTAGAAGATGTTATCCGTTTTCTCCCTCCAAAAATCGAAAGCATGGAAAAACCACCCATAAAGCGATCACTCACAAAATATTTCTATCCAAATATGTCTTCGTGTGGAGGAGGGCTTTACGGATATTACGACGACACAACACTGGTGAAAATCGATGCAACATATGGCTCGGACCAAGGAATGTCCCGAAGGATCATCGAATACGACAAAGGAAGGATTATCCGGATTAGTTTCTTTGAAAGTTATGCTGAATTCGATGAATACAAAAAAAAATATCCGAACGACACCGAATTTGACAACAAAAAAATGACCTACGCCAACAATCAGGTGAAAATAGACTTTTATCCTGTAAAAAAGATACGAACTTATTAAAATAATAAACCGGTAAAAAATTCAATTACACAGGAAGAAATTGATCTGTTAATTGAATGTGCGGAAGGAATGGAGAAAGAACTTGCTAGTGAAAAAATAATTGAAAAAGATGAATAACTCATTTGAAAGTGCGAAGAACACTAATACTCTTACCTGGGACGAATTCATGCACGTAGAAATGCGTGTCGGAACAATTATTTCAGCTGAACCATTCCCAGAAGTTCGCAACCCGGCCTACAAGATCACTATCGATTTCGGGGAATTCGGAATCCGGAAAACATCTGCACAGGTCACAGTACTTTATGAAGTAGAAGAACTCATCGGGAAACAAGTCGTGGCCGTCATCAACTTCCCACCCAAACAAATTGCCAACATGATGAGTGAATGTTTGATCTTAGGAGGAATTGGCGAGAACAAGGAAGTGACTTTGCTTCAGCCGGAGCGGAAGGTGAAGAATGGAATACGGATCGGATAATTACGAATTACGAATGCCTAATTCCGAATTTTTCACTTCTACATTTTCAATTCTCTGCGCCTGCGCCATGTGCCGCTGATTGTGATAGATCACAAAACGGAAAGTATCTCCCAATCTCAATTTGATCAGTTTGGAAAGTGTAATACTTGTTTTCGTTTTATTCAAGCTGATTTTGCGGGCTTCCTCCAATAAACGAAGTATTTCATTCTGCTGGTTGATGAATTCCTCAATGACTTTTTTATCTAACTTACTATTCAGCGGATTCATATTTTTGAAAGTCTTCATCTTATTCAGTTTCGCTTTGGGAAGCATGCTGTTTGCAAAATAATTTCCCAGCCATCCGCTGTTGAAAACGGGCTCGCTTTTTTGTTTACTCTCGTTAATTCGCTTTGCAATTTCCGGAAGATAAAAACGGCCGTATAAATTCAAATGTTCCAGGCATTCCAGCACACTCCAACTTTCCGCAGTTTGTTTATAATTAAGAACTGCTGCCGGTCTATCTTTGAATGTTTCTACTTCCTGGATGAGCTGTTTCGTTCTGTTTGCCAAGTCAACCAATAATGCTTCCGTTTGTATTTTCATCTGATTTTTTTTTGACAAAGGTCTTTAATCATTGAACAAAAAACATTGATTGAGATCAAGACTTTTTTAAGCGTGATAGTGTTTCGGGAGTCATTCTCAAATAATTTGCAATGTGGCGGTTCGGGATTTGCTGGAACAAAGCCGGACTCCTTCTCAATACGCGTTCGTAGCGTTCTTTCGGAGAGGCAATCAAGAGGTCTTTTTCCCGTTCAATTTGCTGGATTACCAGGTCTTCAAGAATCTTGACCCATAGCCGCATGGTATTTTCATCCCGGTAAATAAAATCCATAAACCCTTTTTTGGGTATGATCTTCACCCGCGTTTTTTTGATTGCCTGGATGACAAATTCAGAAGATTTTTCAGTCAAAAACGAATCAAGCGAAACCAAAATATTGTTTTGATATCCAAAGCGAATGGTCCGCTCTTCCTCTTGATCCACGACAAAAACACGTAAACTTCCCTCTTCTATGAAATAGATATTAGTATCGATACTTCCCTCCATTTTCAGGAATTCATTACGCTCAAGAGTCAGTTCCTTGTCAACGAGTTTATTGGTTTCAATCAGTTCGATCAGATCTGCAGGCTTCATTAATTGAAAATGTAAAATTGAAAATTGAAAAGTTTTTAGCTACTGTTCAGCTGTTTATTATTGTCGATAAAAAGACTGATGATGATATCCCGGGTTCAAAAAGTGTTAAAGTGTTAACGGGATGTCATATAATTTATGATAGGACAGTTTATCCCAATAACCGCGCTGAAAGACAATTTTATCGTCGAGAACATGAAAGAAACCACAGCCACGCATTCCCTTCGGATCTTTCCACTCCATGATCGCCCACTCCCCGTCTTCAAAGATATTTTCCGGAATACAAACCATCTCGGCATGTGTAAATTCGCGTGCAAACATTTCTTTAATCGCTTCTTTTCCAACCACCGGTTCGTGTGTCACTTGGTGATTGACCGCATTTTCGGCGTACAACTCAGCCAGCTGTTCCGCATTCGCCTGGTTGAACAAGAGAATCCATTTCTGTAAAACTTCTTTGGGCGTCATCTGATATTTCTTTCCTGGATATTAAAGATACAAAAAGTGAATTGTAATCAGTCATTATAAAAACGATTGAACGGAAAGACAATCTGCCAACCTGTAAATCCTGCAAATTTTCCCGAAAGGTATATAACCTATTTCAAGTAGAATCTCATCAAATTTGAGCAAGTACCCGGTACTTGCTGTGGATTCAGTCGATTAATCTCAATTAAAAAATATATACTATGTTTCATCATGTAAAAGAATTACAGATTAAAGCGCGGGTTTCAAAACCCGATCCGCGTTTTGCCCGTTTGTTATTGGAAC
>CAMPIU010000062.1 GCA_946886545.1 uncultured Flavobacteriales bacterium
TTCAAGAGAATCCATTATTTGAATTTCTAACCTCAGATAATCAAATTTTAATAATTGATGATGAAATATTTAACAAACGATAATTGTTAATAAAATATAAATTGCTAATTTCGCATCCCCCTTATTCTGAAATGAAACCTTTAGCCATTATAACATTTGTTCTTTTTTCCCACCTTGTCTATTCCCAAAACGAAGTGATCAATTCTCCATGGCTAACTATCGGTAAGACCAATCTTGTTTTCGGTTTAAACCAGGGATCGCACCCAAATCTGATTAACGGAAGGTTAAATGTTTACACTTCCATTGAATCAGCTTTAACGATCAAAAACATTCCTCTAAACCTCTCCGGACGCTTTTCAACAGAGCAATTCATTTCTGGTAGGCCGACTTTTTTCAGGCTTTCGTATGATGGATATAGAAGAAAAGGAATTGACAAACGGAATTGGGAAGGAGAACTGATTAACACTAATGCAACGTTAGGTAAGTTTCAGGATTCCATTTATAAAATCGAAGGACAAATTGCATATTGGCAATTAAAAAAAGACCAACTTGAAAAAGGAAGCACTCCCAATTTTCCCGATATTCCCAATACAGGGAATCTTCCAAAAACAGATTCATTGGAACTCAGAGATTTGGGAAGTATTAAAATTCCAGGGCTTAATTTACCTGAGTCTTCCGGCACAAAAACGGATTCTATCAGTGAATTGATCGCTAATCTAAACCAAAACCTTTCACAGGTTTCGCAAAAGAAGGACAGTCTTTTAGCACTTAAACAGGAATACACTGACAAAATAAATAGCATTGATTTTAAAATGCCCAACTCAATTTTGGGTGGTATAGATAAATTGGATTTGGGACTTACTACTATGAGTAATGGATCCATGTCAAATAATGCGATCCCGATTCAAGGGATTCGCGTAAAAGGTAAATACCGGAGATCGTTTTATGATGTAGCAGCCGGCACTACTGTACCCAATCGCCTGTTTTCAAATTCGGTGTTCGACCAGATGACCAATAACACACAGAACATTTTCAATCTGAATCAGCTTTACACTGTAAATTCAAGCAGATTCATCAGTTCAGTTATTGTGGGTTATGGCAAGCAGGAAAAGAATTCCATCAGTATTGAAAACTATTATAACGGACGTGAATTAAAAGACATCTTTTCAAACACACACAAAGGGACTAATCTCACCTCCAATTTATCCGGAACCTGGCTATTCACAGAGAAATGGCAATGGAATGCTTCTATCGGAAAGACCTTTGAATTGAATGATTCAAGCAGAAGATCTTTTGAGGAAGATCTTGCACTAAGCATTGGCACCAAATACAAATTGAAACGCTTACGCACCGAATTGCATGCAAAAGTAAAACGTATAGGCAGCAACTACGATGGTTATTCCCAAGGACTTTATAATTCTGGCTATTCCAAACAAGAAATCGGTCTGAATTCCAAATTGAATAAACAACTGTCTGCACAATTGATATTCGTACGTCAGGTGTTCAGTTCCAACAGCACTGCTTTCAGAGGCATGCGCACCAACAGCGGCACCCTGGATGTACAATGGAACGTTACACGAAACTGGATGCTTTACGGTGGATACACCTTGTTGGATGCTTCCGGATATGACACACTTGCCCGCGGAATGAATCACTTGGGTAAAGGCGGATTTACCTGGCTAAAAAACAGAAAGTCTTTCAAGTCCCAACTATCCGGATCTGTGGCATATTCCAATGTTAAACTAATTGATTCTAACCTAAGACTTGTCAATGTATCACTTCACGGATCACTGGACTGGAGAATTTTAGGGAGTGGCCTACAAATCTCCGTACAAGATTACACCGGTTTGGCTTCTATTTACGGAACAAATTGGATCATTAAACCAGAATTGCGTATCCACCATAAGGGATTTTCCTTTTCAGCTGCTTATCAAATGTTATTCAGTGAGCAATTCGGAAGACAATCCGGATTCAGCTGTAAAGTCCTGGCAAGTCCAAGTGAATACCTTACCTGGGAGATTACAGGAGCAAAATGGCTCCCGACAGAAGCATTGTACATACCCTTATTTAACACTGAACGCTTCATTCCCTATTATTTTGATTTGAAGTTACACGTGTATTTAAACAGAAATAAATGAAAATGAATTTTTTGAAAATCAACTTATCATTACTCCTATTCCTTTTCTTTCCCGGAATCGATGCGGTTTATTCACAAAGTGCCTACCCGGTAACGCTTTCTTCACCGATGGATTACGATACCATTGTAGAAACAGAACCCAATTTCGTTTGGCAAACCGATATTAACGGATTACTTTCTGATATTCGATACTCACAACGCTATGTACTGTGTGAGCTCCTGGAAAATCAAACAAAAGGAGAAGCAATCGCTTTAAATACTCCCTTATTGACACTTGAAGATTATCAAAGTACTGTTCATACCTATAGTTCTTCTATCAATCCGCTTGAGATGGGACATACTTATGTATGGCAAGTAAGTATTTTGTTTAGCGGGATGCAGGTAGACCAATCGGATGTCTTCCAATTCACTATTTATGAGCCCGAAGACACATTACCCAAATTTCATTCTGTTGCATTCAAAGACGATGCGCAATTTCTTACAATTCAGCACGGTAAAATCGGCTTATCAACAGAAGAAACTGGCGAACTAGATTTAAGTGTGAGCCTAACACTAAACGGACAATCCAACCAGATCGTATACCTGAATGAATATACGGATGGAACTCTGCAGAACAGCACTACAAGTCCAATAGGAACTAAAAAAAGACTTTTCATCTTAAACATAGAAGCACTGGAACTGGAAGAAGGCAACTATTCCGCATCCTGGACAGCGAAAACCGGAAAGACCTATGTATTTAACTTCAGTGTTCTTTAAGATGCGTTTATTATTCACAATACTAATGCTTACAAGCCTCTGGAGCTGTTCTTCACTCAAATCACTGAGCCCGAAAGAATATTTGGACTGGTACAGCTCAACTGGTTTCGGATGGAAAGGAATTGATACCATCCAGGATTTTACTTGTGCAATGCGCCTATTCCCAAAGGAAGCAGATATTGCAAAGTGCGCACTTCAAGATTGCGAATCAAAAGAAACGCTGATAGAGCGCTTGCAAACTAAGGACGAAACACTTGACTTTATTATTGAATTTACCAGTCTGAAACTAAATACCGGCATTTTTGATGTCCCCGGTTCAACCGGGTCTTCCAGGACGGACAGAATCATGTACTTCAGTAGCGGCATCAAAAACGACATCAAAGGAATTACAAATACAGGTGATACATTAATCTGCCAGAGTGTTCTCTACGAACCCTCACTTCCACAAAAGGCACGTATTCTCATCTCTTTGGAAGACAGTAAAAAGAGTATCAACCAGATTATGATAACAGACCGGGCAATCAGCGGTGAAATTATCCGGTTCTATATTCCCGAATTAAGCAATAAATCAATCCCCACATTGAAATTATAAGTATGAAAAAACAACAACACAAATCAGGTTCTTCAAGCATTGCATGGATGCTGTTATTGATCTTTACCTGGTCGGTTTTCCAGCCGGCAACGGTATTTGCAGGAGGTCCAACTCAACCGGAAGCAAGTGCTTTTACTCCAATTGGGGTTTCAGAGATGGTCGATCCGTTCACAGGAGATTTTACCTACAATATTCCCTTGATGGATATCGACGGTTATCCTGTCAATATTGCTTATAATTCGGGAGTCAGTATGGACCAGGAAGCTTCCTGGGTCGGATTGGGATGGAATCTGAATGCAGGAGCTATAACAAGAAATCTCCGTGGTATTCCGGATGATTTTAATGGGGATCAAATAATAAAGGAAACCAATATTAAACCAAACACCAACATCAATGTGGACTTGCAATTGAAACCGGAAATATTCGGGTTCAATTTAGAAAGTAATTCTGCTGGATCCTTATCCTTAAATGCCAGTTTGTCATATAGCAATTACAACGGTTTCGGTGCTTCCGCAGGAGTCAGTTTAGCCTTTAATTTGGGGAAAGCGATGGGAGGATCCGCCATGGCAGGATTCTCACTCTCAGGAAGCAGTGAAAATGGAGCTTCATTTGCTCCCAGCTTGTCTTTATCCTATAAAAAGGACCAAAATGATAAAAATGAGTATTCAAAAACCGCTACGGTTGGAAGTTCATTTAATTCAAGAGCCGGCTTGCAATCTCTGTCTTACGGATTCTCAATGAGCAGAGATATTGCCAGATTAGAGAATGGAAAAGCAGTAAAGTACAAAAACCTTGATCGAGAGATTAAAGACAACAACTCATCAGAGGCTTCTGGTTCTTTCAACGTAGGATTAAATCAATATTCTCCAATACCAGGAAACGCTACACCAGGGGGATCATTGGCAATCAGTGCAAAATTCACGGGAAGTTTTTATGGAGTTGACGGACAAGGAAATATAGGAGTCTCAGTTGCCAGAACCTGGATCCCTAACGATCAAAAAACAACTTACACAAATGCTTTCGGGTATTTCTATCATGAAAACGGTATCACTAACCGGTACTCCCAACTGGATTTCAACCGCGATAATGATCAACCATTCTCCAAGTACAGTGTCAACTTACCATCCGCGTTTCAAACCTATGACATCTTTTCTGTTCAGGCACAAGGAACAGGAGGTAGTTTCAGACAGGTTAGAAATGATGTAAGCTATGTCTTTGACAAACAGGTAAACACATTCGACGTGGGCTTAAACGGAGGGTTTGAATTGGGAGCCGGGGCCTTGCTGGATGCCGGAATTGATATCCAGGTACCAATCAACATCGTTTCTGCAGGAATATGGTCGGATGCAAACAATGCAATGGGACGTTTGTCATCTTCCAATTCAGGAGGAAGTATTGTCCCTTTCAGCCAGTTTGTAGAAGCAAACGAGTCTTCCGTGGTACAGGATAATCTCATGACCTCCCAATTCTTTGGTGACAAGCCGGAGAGATTGGAGTTAAAAGGCCCGGAATTATTCCCGAAATTATCTGGAAACTTAAATCAGGCAGGAACTATTAAACCGATTACCAGAAACAAAAAAAACGCACGTGAATTAACGAATAATCAATTGTATTTCTTATCCCGTGCGGAAGTAGAAAAGGGTTTTGGAGTTTTTCCTATCAACCCCTTGGTAACACAAGGAAGTTCACATCACATTTATGAAATTACGCAATTAGGTCAGGATGGACGACGTTATGTATTCAGCTTGCCAGCATACAATTACTTCCAGGAAGATGTCACTTTTGCTACGGGAGACGGGATGTACAGCGACGATGGGATTACCTATGCCAATGACAATTCCGGCTTGATCACCTATAATCCAAATGATCCGAGCTTGGACAATAAGAGAGGAATCGATCATTACTATACCAGTATCAAAACTCCTGCCTATGCACATTCTTACATGCTCTCAGCAGTTTTAAGCGATGACTATGTGAATGCTGATGATACACCAGGCCCTTCAATCAATGATTTGGGTTCTTATGTGAAATTTGATTATACAAAAGTAGAAGCAAACCAATGGAGATCACCCATGGGATTAAACGAGGGGTTTCACAATGATGGGATGCGTTCTGATCCGACAGACGATAAAGCAAGTTTTGTACATGGAAAAAAAGACCTTTACTACCTCTATAAAGTTGAAACCAAAAATTACGTAGCTATCTTCGAAACAGAAGCTCGTCATGATGGAAGAAGTGCTAATGGCAGGGATGGAGGTTTTGACTTAGGAACCACACATGATAGTAAACGTCTGAAAAGCATTACTTTATACCTGAGGAAGGATTATTACGCCAATATCTCCAACCTGGCAAATGCAAATCCGATCCAAAAAGTAGAATTTGAATACAGCTACGAACTATGTAAGGGCTATCCTACCAATTCGTATGCGGGGGAAGGGAAACTAACTTTAAACAAGATCAGCTTTACTTATCAGAACTCTAAAAAGATGCTGAACCGGAACTACAAATTTTTCTATTCTTCCAACAATCCGGAATATAACATTAAAGGTTCCGACAGATGGGGCTCATACAAAGCTCCGCTTTCGATAGCCGCTCTTGCGGAGCAAGACATTACTGCTCCATTAAATAATTCCGAATACCCCTATTCGATCCAAAATTCCAATGAAGCAGATCTCAATGCTTCGGCATGGGCTTTAACAAAAATAAAACTTCCTTCAGGCGGTGAGATCAATGTCAGCTATGAGTCGGATGATTATCAATTTGTGCAGCACAAAAAAGCCGCACAAATGTTTCAGATAGCCGGGGTGTATTTTAATAGTGGTAACAATGACAATAAAGCGTTCACCTCGCTTTCTCAGTCTGGTTTTGATTTTGTGAAATTAGCGGTTACAGGAAATGCGAATCCGAGACTGTTGTTTGTGATGGATCCAAATGATCAGAATCCGAAGCATTACATTGCCAAGGGCCAGCAATTGTACTTTAGGGTACTTACGGAACTGAATCCTTCGGGGGTAGGATTAACATCACCATTCAAAGAAAAAACGGAGTATGTTTCCGGATATGGGATTGTAGATGAGATTGGTACAGATGTTGTCGGTGGAGTCACTTATGGATCCATTAAACTGAAAGGTGAAAAATTAAGGGATTCTGATCCTACACCAGAATATTCCCCTGTCATTAAACAAGCAATCTTATTCGGACGTGCTCAATTATCTCGCACATTTACCAAACCACCTGGTATGGACGCCCCTGATGATGCCCCGGGTGCAGTAGACGCAATTGTTGACCTGGCGAGTACCATGGTCGAGCTGATGGGCTCATTCCAGGAAATGGTCACAGGACCAAATCAACGGATTTTTGAACTAGGAAAGTGTAAGCGTTTTGTCCCTTTGAAATCCTGGATGCGCCTGAACTGCGTTACCGGTCACAAACTGGGAGGTGGAAGCCGGGTAAAAGAAATTCGTATCAAGGACAACTGGGATGCAATGACAGGAGCCGAAGGCGCAGAATACGGACAAAAATTCTCCTATGAATTAGAAGACGGTACATCTTCGGGAGTTGCTTCTTATGAGCCACAACTCGGGGGCGATGAGAATCCCTGGCATACGGCATACATTGTAAATAACGTAAAACGCCTGGCTATGGATGACAAAATGTATATTGAAGATCCGATTATGGAATCCCAGTTCCCTTCTGCCTCCGTTGGATACTCACGAGTGACCATTGAAGATCTGAATAGCGAACACTTAGGTTCTCATGGTACCGGAAAAGTAGTAAAGGAATTTTACACCGCCAGGGACTTCCCTACCATTGTCAAGGCCACACACGTTGATATTCTGCCTAAAAACTCTTTCTTACCGCTGGTACCAAAGTATCAGTATTTAACTGCGAATCAGGGATTCTCTATTGAACTGAACGATATGCATGGTAAGCCTAAAAAGGAAAGCGTATATGGTCAGGGACAACAACAACCCTTATCAACCATTGAATATCATTACCAGTCGGAGCAATTGGCACTGGGTGGTGTGGAAAACAAACGTTTGAAAAATGAGATCCAAGTAATTAACCCCGATGGAACCATGTCGCAGCAGACAGTCGGTGTCCGTTACGATGCCGTTGCCGATTTCCGGGAAAGTAAAACAGTTACACAGGTTCCGAAGTTTGCTATCAACACCAACACCTTTTACATTTTTGTTCCGCTATTTGTTCCAACAATTTGGCCAGGATATGACCGCAGCACCAATCGATTCAGAAGTGCTACCATGAATAAGACTATCCAAAAATTCGGGATACTGGAAAAGACGGTTGCGAACCAGGACGGAAGTATTGTAGAAACAAACAACCTGGCTTATGATGCTCAAACCGGACAGGTACTTGTGACGCAAACAACCACGAATTTTAACGACAAGGTATATTCACTGAATTACCCGGCTTACTGGAAATACGAATCCTTTGGTCAGGCTTCCAAAAATGTACTTTACACATATAAAGCCACTTCTATCAGTAACAACGGATTCGCAGCTGTTCCTGCAAATCTGAATTACTTCTCCGAAGGAGATGAAGTATCTGTCACGTTTGCCTCTTATTGGGTAAAAGGATGGGTTCTTGAAAAAAATGCAACAGGTATCCGAATTGCCGACCGAAACGGAAATCCGATAGGTGGAGGAAGTGCTGTGATTAAAGTCCTCAGATCGGGTTACCGGAACAAACAGACTACTTCCATGGCAAGTATGACTTCATTAAGCAATCCCTTGTCGACATTTGCCAGTAATCAATTTACCAATGTACTGAATGCTGGAGCAGTTGAATTCGGCCAGGATTGGAAGACCTATTGTGATTGCTTTACCACAACAGCACCTACCACAAACCCTTATGTTTTGGGAACAAAAGGAAATTGGAGACCGGTCAAATCGCATACTTATTTAAGCGGACGAACACAAACCAGTTATGACGGAAATACCAATATCCGTAAAGACGGTGTGTTCACGGGCTACAGTCCTTTTTACAAACTCGGAAACGGGAAATGGGAAAAAGATGCAACGAACTGGACCTTTGTTTCAGAAGTAACTCAATTTTCTCCCAACGGAATGACACTTGAGACCAGGGATGCACTAGGGCGCTATTCATCCAGCCTATTCGGGTTCAACAGCACCTTAACAACCGCAGTAGCTGCGAATTCGAAAATGCAGCAAATTGCAACAGGTTCTTTTGAAGACCTAAGCTACAACAGCTGTACGGAAGAAGGTTATTTCGGCAAGGCGGTTGATGCCAACGGTGCTCCTATCGCAATTCCGGCTGCAGCAATTTCCAATACTCAGGCTCATACAGGGACAACAAGTATTAAAGTGTCTCCGGGAGCAAAAGTTACTTTCCAGAATATTATTTCAACCTGCGCGTATGAGGAAGCCTGTACACTCAAATTGGAATGCCCGGTGTCAACGAACTGTGGAACGATTAATATCCTTGGAGGTTCCGCTCCTTATACCATGGAATATGAAGCTGTTGGTAACGCATCAGCAGAATTGAATCCAAACAATACGATTAGTGTAACACTCAACACAAACAGCGACGCAAACAGTATTGTTTTAAGAGTAACAGACGCAAACGGATGCACATCCAACCTGTATTTAACGGTTAAGAACGGTGTTGTCTACTACGAGTCAGCAAACTAATAAATGAATTCAGCAAAAAAGATTATGAAACACTCACTATATCTCATCATATCCATCATTCTTCTGAGCGGGAATAGCTGGGGACAGAACTACCTGAGCAACTATTCACCCGACAGAGCTTATAACATCTGTTTCAACGTCCAGGACACACTCTTTGATGTAAATCAGGGATTTATATGTCAGGGAGGGAATTCTACCATGTACTATTCATTTAATACAAATGCTGCTTTTACCTGGGGAACGCCGATTGTATTAAAATACCGGGCCAACTCCTCTACACCGTACAACAGTTCATACATTGTTTATGGGCCTTTCGACGCGGATGAGGATTACGCGACTGCGATTGCAACAAATACGGCTCCAATCATACTGAATGCTCCAATGATCAACGGTGGTTATTGGAGACAGGTTGACCAGGTCTATACCACACCAAATAAAAAATACATCCTGGCCATTACCGTTCCTTCCTGCAGCGGATCAGTGGTATTCAACAGTCATGGATTGGATTTCATATGCAGCGAGCTTGACGACTGTGAAAACTGCATTCCGAAATTTCAGCCTGTGAATAACAAGTATGTAGTCTCTGCGTGGATCAAGGAAGAAAACAATCCCACAGCTACAACTTATACTAACGGGCATTTAAAAATCACTTCAGGTGTCAATGTGTACACCTTTTATGGATCCGGTCAGATTATTGACGGCTGGCAGCGTATTGAGGGAGTCATTCAAACAGATAATGCCGGTAATTTAAAAACAGAACTCATTTCAACCAGCGGGAATGTCTACTTCGATGACATCCGGGTTTTTCCATACGCGGGGTCTATGATGACCTATGTTTATGATCCGAAGACTATGCGCCTGGTTGCCGAACTGGATGAACGCAATTATGCAAAGATCTATGAATATGACGAGGAAGGAAAGCTCATTCGCGTCAAGAAAGAAACTGAAAAAGGAATCATGACCATTCAGGAAAACCGTGAAAACACTTCAACCGGATTTTAATATGAGAATCTTTACAACACTTTGCATCGCTCTTGCTTTCCTGGGGAAAGCGAATGCCCAGCAGTTCACAGAAATTCCGGCTGAACTTTTCATAAAGGAAATGAAGCCGGTAATTGCAAAAATGAACCAAAACAATTGCAAACTCACATTCAAGAAGGAGATTTATAAAGACCTCCGTTCAAATGAACTAGTCTCATCCTCAACCGGGGTTATTTACTATGGAACCGGAATTTCCTTTCGAATGGAGAATGAAGGAATTACACTCATCCAGACGGATGAAATTTATATGGTCATTGATTCAACGGAGCACATCGTCCAATTGGCAGAGCCGGATTCGAGTTTCAATCCGTCGGCGGCACTTATGAACTTCAAAACGGAGGCTTTGTCCAAATTCAAATTAAGTTCTTTTAAGACCGACAGCTATATTTCCTATAAAGTCGTTCCCGAAAACTTATCGGAAGGGATCATAG
>CAMPIU010000063.1 GCA_946886545.1 uncultured Flavobacteriales bacterium
TGGAAACCATCTCTCATAGTTACACAGCATTGGAAGCAATTCAAAAAGAACTTTCTTTTCGTTCGCATCTTTCAGGAAATGAAGAGCTATTTAATGAGGAAGTTGCCAATTACAGAACTGATTGTGAAATTCATGCAAATCAAGAACAAAAATTAATTTCAAAGTTTCCTTAATCCAGACCCAATTCTGTCATAGGATCCCAAAAAATTTCTTTCCAATTTACAATTTGGTCGTTCAGGACGTCAATCCCATCCGATTTGAGCAATTCTTCCATTTTGGTTGGTGTTTCAAAATGCATTTTTCCTGTCAGCAAACCATTTCTATTAACGACTCTTTGGGCCGGTACATTTTCCAGATTATGTGCAGCATTCATTGCCCAACCCACCATTCGGCTTCCGCTTTTGGCACCTAAATACTTGGCAATTGCACCATAAGATGTGGCTCTTCCTTTCGGAATCAGTCGTACAACCTGATACACCCGATCAAAAAAATCAGCATTTGCTTCGGAGAGTTTAATTGGTTTTACCATGACTTAAAATTAATTGAAAATGGAGAATCGTAAAATTGAAAAGAGGAAAACATGTATTTTATTGATTTCTAAAACGATGCCCCTCTTTTCATCCCGATAGCTATGACTCCATTTTAATTTTCAATTCCTCCTGTAACGTTTATTATTCAGGCTTGTTATAGAAGTAAATCCAAAAGCCATGAAAACCGCAGTTTTATTAGGTGGGCTACTCCTTATTTCCAGCTCATTATCCGCACAAAGTACTGATCCTCCTGAAGAAAGCCAATTGCAAGAGTGGGAATTGAAAGTGTATCCGAATCCGACAAGTGATTTATTGATGATTTCCTCCTCCCTGGAAATTAAAGATGTGACATTAATTGACTTAAATGGCCAGGTCTTGAAAAACCATGCTATGCCAAACTGGTGTTATTCACTCCATGATTTACCGGCAGGATGGATCTTTGTTTACATTGAAAGTGTGGACGGACGAGTCGAAAAGAAAAACGTTTATAAGAATTAAATTTTACTTAGGTGCGCGATTAATCGGGCACCTAAGTGTTTTTTTATAAGCATATTCTACATTTGTAAGAAACGGAATCATGAGAGCGCTTCTTACTATTGCATTATTACTAATTTCCAATTCATTCATGACCTACGCCTGGTATGGTCATTTGCGAGATAATGCAGATGCAAAAAGAACCGGAATCTGGGTCTTTGCAATTACGATTTTAACCAGCTGGGGAATCGCTTTCTTCGAGTATATTTTTATGGTTCCGGCAAACAAATTGGGTTACCAGGGAAATGGCGGACCGTTTTCACTGATCCAATTAAAGATCATCCAGGAAGTAGCCTCTATTCTCATCTTTATGGTTTTTTCCCTGATCTTTTTCAAGGACGAAGCTCTCAAATGGAATCACGCAGTGGCTTTTTTATTGATCCTGATTGCGGTTTATCTGGTTTTTAAAAAATGATGCAGGGTGCGATACATTGCGATCCTCACATTTGTTATTTAATCATTTTCAAAAAAGTCAGCCACATGATTTTGATATCCTGAGCCAAGGTTGGATTAGCAATATACTTTTTATTCAACTCGATTTTGGCAGGCATAATTTCATTGATGTAGGTTTCTCTCGGATTTTCAGATTGTCCTAACAATTCATTTTCTTTGAAATATTCCAGGGAAGCATAATCGGTAATACCAGGTTTTACAGTTAGTACTTTGCGTTGATCGGATGTATACAAATCGACGTATTCCTGGACTTCCGGCCGGGGACCAACAATACTCATTTCGCCGGTCAATACATTTAAGAATTGCGGAAACTCATCCAGTTTGGATTTCCGGATAAAATAGCCCACACGCGTTATTCGCGGATCACGCATACCAACAGTCAATTTTCCCAATTTATCCGCATCCACACGCATGGTACGAAATTTCCATAATCTGAATGAAATGCCGTTCTTTCCAACTCGTTTCTGGCGATAGAATGCTCCTCCTTTACTTTCCAAAATGATAGCCAAACTTATCAATATTCCAAACGGAAGAAAAACAGATAAAATGATCAGAGAAACGAAGATATCAAACAAGCGTTTCATCATCCCAATACTTTTTTAACAGCTATTTTAACTGCCTGAATTACGGTTTGAACCTGATCATCCGTCAAATCAAAAAATACCGGCAAAGTAATCTCATTAGCGTACTTATCCCAGGATTCCGGGTAATCTTCCATTTTATAACCTCTTTTTTTATAAGCTGTCAAAATAGGAAGCGGTTGAAAATGTACATTCACGGATACATCCTGATCAAAAATCGCCTGCATAATCGCATCTCTTTGTGCTTCGGAAGCCCCTGCGATCCGCAATTGATACAAGTGATAACATGTTTCCCTTTTTTCATCTTTTAATTTGGGAAGAATGGCCCAGGATTCATTTTTCAACCCTTCATTATATGCCAGGCAAATCGCTTTTCTTCGATCCATATTTTCCTGGAAGCGATCCAATTCTACTAATCCGATTGCCGCCTGAATATCGGTCATATTGCATTTAAAGCCGGGCTCCTCAACATCATAGCGCCAATTTCCTTTCTGTGCTTTCGCCAGTGCGTCCTTGCTTTGACCGTGAAGAATTTTGATGCACAATTCTTTGTAGATCGCTTCATGATCAAAATCGTCCGGCAAATTAATCGACATGGTTCCGCCTTCTGCAGTTGTCAGATTCTTTACAGCGTGAAATGAAAAACAGCTGATATCCGCTATGCTGCCGGATCGTTTTCCATCATAAGTCGCACCGAAAGAATGTGCTGCATCCGATGCTACTAAAATGCGTCCCAATTTTTTTTGATAATCCGAATTCCCCTTGAACAAACTTTTTATTGATGGATCGTTTACAATCTCAAAAATTGCATCGTAATCGCATGGAAAACCTGCAATATCCACCGGCATAATCACTTTCGTTTTTGAAGTAATTGCTTTACGGATTGCCTCGGCAGAAATATTAAAATCATCCGGGTTGATATCCACCATGACCGGTTTTGCGCCGGTATGGATTACTACATTCGCAGAAGCGCAATAAGTAATTGCGGGAATAATCACCTCATCTCCGGGTCCAATTCCCCACCAGCGCAATACAACCTCCATCCCTGCTGTCCAGGAATTGACTGCAACAGTGCACTTGTTTCCGCAATACTCGGTCAATAGTTTTTCAAACAACTTCGTTCTCGGGCCTGTTGTGATCCAACCGGAAGTTAAAGCTTTCGTTACTTCATCAATTACTCGTTGATCTATTCTGGGAGGTGAAAACGGAATCATTGCATTATTTTTAAATCAAAGTTAACCAAAAATATACGGGGTAAATTACAAAGCAGATAAAACAAGGCACTGCTCATATTTTAAGCATTTAATGTTTTCAGAAAGTTCGAAGCGATCACATCCCGATTGAATTGACTTTCGGCATATTTTCTGCCCTTCTTCCCCATTTCTCTTGCTAATTCAGGATTATCGGCAAGGAGTAACACATTTTCTGCCAAAACAGCAGCATTTTCAGGTTCAACAAAAATAGCAGCCTGAGCCTTATCTACAAAATGGAATCTCGCTTCACCGTTCACACCCAGAAGAATCGGAATTTCCATTGCCAATGTTTCAAACACTTTTGATGGGATCGCTCCCTCAAATAAATCCAATTTCCTGAGTGGAATAACCGCAACGTTGATTTCCTTCAAAACACCCGGCATTTCAGATTTATCAACCGGAGGTAAAAAATGAACATTTGTCACGTTCAATTCTTCTTTCAATTGCAACAGCCGCTCTTTTTCCGGACCTGCCCCCTGAATAATAAATTGAATTTCGGGACGGTTTTCTACCAACTTAGCAGCGTTCAAAATCACATCCAATCCCTGGGCATAACCAACAACCCCTCCGTAGAAAAATAAAATATCGGATTCTTTCAGCCCGTTTCTTTTGCGGTACCCGATCGTTTCGATTTCAGCCGGATTGTAATAACTTAAATCCACTCCATTCGGAAGCCAAACCACCTTTTTTTCGGGGAATCTTTTCGAGATATCATCCACAATTCCTTGTGTTTGCCCGGTAATCAAGTAAGATCTCCGATAACACTTAGCTTCCAGCCGATAAGCCATTCCCAGTAAGAACTTATTGGTAACCAAACCTAGTTTTTCTGCACTTTCCGGCCACAAATCAGAGACATTAAAAATAAGTTTTGCCTTCAATTTCCTGGAAAGTCTCATAGCGGAATATCCTAAGAATAAAGGGGGTGATTCCACCATTAGAAAGTCGAAGTTTTCCAATTTCTTACCTCTTCTGCAAGACGTAAACACAAAACTGAAATAATTGAGTAAGCGTTTAACAATTCCTTTGGAATCAGAAACATAAATTTTTGATCTATGAACCGGAATCCCGTCAATTACTTCCTCCAATATCTTTCCGTTCTTATACGCTTCATGGATTTCCATTTTTGGATAATTGGGCATTGCAGTGAGCACTTCTACATGCATCCCTTTGGCCTTTAAACGAACAGCCAATTCATGCAATCGATTTTGCGGAGCACCAATTTCAGGCGGATAATACTGGGTTAAGATCAATAATCTGAGCCCCATCAGCTTCTTGGATTTTTATGGTTCAAAATCGGTTCTATCATTAATTGAGCTGCATTTCCTTCACCAAAATAGCTCAAGCGCTCTCTCGTCGGATTAAAGTTTTTGATAGCATCCATGATCTTATGTTCATTTGCACCAACCAGGATATTCCAGCCATTACTAACTGTTTCAACCCATTCCGTTTCATCTCTCATTGTAATACAAGGAATCCCCAAAAAGAAAGCTTCTTTCTGAATGCCTCCGCTATCTGTTACAATTTTCTTAGCTGTCGATTCCAAACGTACCATGTCCAAATATCCCACCGGCTCTATCACTCTAATATGATCTTCCAGTTTTAATCCGTAATCCGCGATGTATTTTAACGTTCTGGGATGCAAGGGCAAAACAGTCAATTCTTTACACGCATTTAAACCTGCCACAATCCCGGTCAGCCTCTCCAAACTGTTTGTGTTTTCAGCCCGGTGAATCGTACACAATAAAAACCCTTTCTCCTGAAGTTGAAGTTCTTCAAGAATAGCACTCTTTTCACGCGCAATCTTAGTGAAATGCAAAATACCGTCATACATGACATCACCAACCAAGTGAACACCCTTGGTAATTCCTTCATTTTTCAAATGATCAACAGCAGTCTGCGTTGGAACAAACAATAAATCAGAAATATGGTCTGTCAGGATCCGATTTTGTTCTTCCGGCATTGCCTTATTAAAACTTCTCAGACCTGCTTCCACGTGAATCACCGGAATCAATAACTTAGATGCGGCCAAAGATCCGGCAATCGTAGAATTGGTATCGCCATAAACCAAAACGAAATCAGGTTTTTCGATTTCCAATACCTTTTCAATTTCCGCCAGCATTGCACCTGTCATTGCACCATGTGAGCCTGAACCAATATTTAAGTGATACTTGGGGTTCGGAATGTTTAATTCTTCAAAGAAAACATCCGACATATTGGCATCGTAATGCTGCCCGGTATGAACTAAAATTTCATCAAAATACTTACTGAATGTTGAAGAGACAGCAGCCGCTTTTATAAACTGAGGCCTTGCGCCTAAAATTGTTACGATTTTTAACCTTTCCATTAATCTGCAAAATAAACTATTTACTTGGAAATACTTGAATAAATTCTGCTTAAAGAAGCACGGTCAGGATATGAAATCAGCACGGCCTGGTGTTTTCCATGAAAAACAAACATACTTCCTGCAGCCACTGCCGATGCTCCTGCTTTAATTGCCTGGCACAAGTGATCAATCGTTCCAGCACCACCGGAAGCTATGACAGGGATTTTTACCACCTCTCGAATAGCTTGAATCAATTCCAGATCATACCCCTTTCCGGTACCTTCCCTGTCAATCGAATGAATCAAAATTTCCCCCACTCCGATTTCGTCCAACTCTTTTGAAAAATCAATCGGATCCAGGTCCGTGGGTTTTGTTCCTGAATGTGTCCATAAGCGGTATTGGCCGGAGTGATTTTTCCGAATATCCAGCGAAACACAAATACTTGAGCTCCCAAACTCATTCACTGCCTGCTTTAAAAGCTCCGGATTTTTAAAAACTTCGGAACCGATTATTACCTTTTCGATTCCGATCTGAATGATTTTGCGGATATCTTCTATCGTTTTTATTCCTCCCCCATAAGACAACGGCATAAAGCATTCTTCTGCAATTTCTTTCAGTAATTTAAATGGGATTTCAGAGTCTTTAACCGAGGCATCTATATCCAAAAAAACGAGTTCATCTACCTCTTTTTCATTGAAAATGCGGATTGCATTCAAGGGATCTCCAATATATCTTGGGTTCTGGAATTGAACGGTTTTAACAAGAGCCCCATTTTGAAGCAAAAGAACCGGAATACAACGTGGTAAAGCCATCAGAATCCGGAAATAAAATTGGTGAGCAGCTGCATGCCGAATCTGTGACTTTTTTCAGGGTGAAACTGAACACCTGCTATATGATCTTTTTGGACTGCAGCATCAAATTTATGAATGTAATCTGCTTCCAAAACGACGTTATTGCGATTATTGCATTTCACATAGTATGAATGAGCAAAATAGAATCTCGTTTCTTCGTCAAATCCTCTTAAAAGTTTGCTTTCCTGAACAGAAGAAACGTAATCCCAGCCCAAATGCGGGACAGGGAACGTTTTGTAATCTGTTGAATTGAATTTCTTACTTTCCAGGTCGATCCAGGACAAACCGGATAAACTTCCCTCCTCGCTTTTTGTCCCAAACAATTGCATCCCCAGGCAAATCCCCAGAATTGGAACCCGCTCAACCAAAACACGCTGATTCAAAAGCGGAACTAAGCCTCTTTGATGTAAGTTAGTCATTCCCTGGTCAAATGATCCGACTCCGGGAAGAATTAGCTTACTGGCAACTGAAATCTGTTCCTTATCACCGGAAATTTCAGCATCAAAACCAATAAATTGAAGCATGTTCTTTATCGAGCCTAAATTTCCCAGGCCATAATCAACAATTACTATCATGCTTTATTTCGAGTATTAAGAGTAGAAAAGTGTTTTTATTCAAATATACTTTTTATGCTTCATCTGTCTGCATCGTTTTTGTAAGTTTTAAAAAGAGAACGATGATGATCAAATAAATGATTGACAATAAAACAGAATTGAAGCCTAAAATCCAGTGAAACGAATCAAACCCCGGACCGGTTAATTGAAGTTTACCCATAACATTTAAAAGAACAGGAAGAACTCCGAAATTGAACAACTGGAAAAATGCGACAATAATTCCAAAACCAAACATCAATTTTTGTTTGGACAGTACCAGCGACAATGACGAAATCGGTGAAACAATGAAATTCAGCATTAAGGCCGGAGACAGTATTTCTGCAATTCTTCCTGCTTCCCTCCATTTTTCTCCAAAAACAAACCCAAAAAGATCACTTCCGAAAAAGAAAAGTACTGTGAATGGAATAATCGAAATATAAAACAGGGTCAGGAGTGTTTTTAAAGTCAGCGGGTAGACTGCTTGTTTCTTATGAACCAATTCGGAACTTTTATTGAAAAAGACCTGTCCCAAGGACTGGCCGAAGAGTGATAAAGGCAGCTTCAGCATCAAATACGCATAGCTGTATGAGCCAAAAGTTCCTTTTCCGTAAAACTCCACTATAAATGCTGCCAATGCCAGATCAACCCCTAAATCCAACAAAACATGCGGCAAGTAAACTGTCGGATACGACTTATAGTTTTTGGCCAAAACCCGCATTCTTTTCAAATCGCTGACAGATGTATCTCCTTTTTTGTTTGATAAAAAAGTTCTGACGAAGGCAAAAATGGATAAAAAAGATCCGAGTAAAGTTCCGAAGATCAACCCGAAAGAACCCCAATTTAATAAGCCGAAAACCAACCTCAACGAGTTCACAGAAACCGAATTTACCATGCGCTGAATGGAGATTTGCCTGAAGAGTTTTTTTCTGACAGACCAATTTGTACCCAGGTTGATCCAAACGCTGACATAGGCACTCAAAACCGAAACCACCAGGAACACATAATTGGAAAAGTTATAGGGTTTCAGCATATAATAACTCAAACCGATCAGGAAAACTGCTGTCAGAACGACCAACGAAATACGAAACGACAAACGATATAGCGAGAATGCATGATTATCTTGTTTTGCAACCGGTAAAGTTGCTTCGTAACGTGCAGTGGCGAAAGCCGCAATAAATGCGACCAGACGCGTATAAACTCCCAATTCCCCCATATCGGCGGTGGAATAAATACGGGTAAGAACCGGATAAATAAGGTAAGCAATTAACTGAGCAATAACAGTGCCCGTCATCAAAGTCAGGACTGATTTTACAAAGTCAGATTTTAGTTCTTTTATTCGCATTGTAATACATGACGAAGGTATTCATTGATTCCTTCTTCAAAGGTATATACTGGTTTATAATCCAAATATTGCTCCATCTTAGCTGTTGAAGCCAGTGAATCTTTGATATCGCCTTTTCTTGGCGGACCATAAGTTATTGTATTTTTGGGAGTCTTCCCAAGACTTTTTAAACCTTCCTCCAAACTATCAATGACACTATTCAGTGTCAAACTTCGCCCACAAGCCACGTTGTAAACCTGACCAAATGCCTGTGCATTATCGGCTATCAGGGAAAGTAAATTTGCATGAATTGCATTCTTCACATAGGTAAAATCACGTGATTGTTCCCCGTCTCCGTTAACAACGATTTCACCTCCCTGAAGCATTTTATCCAGAAACTTTGGGATTGCGGCTGCATATACACCATTTGGATTTTGAAAGGGACCAAACACATTAAAATAGCGCAAGCCAATCGTTTCCATTTCATGCAATTGATGGTACACTTGTCCGTATTCTTCATTCAATTGCTTGGTTGCAGCATAGGGTGAAAGTACTTTCCCTTCCTGTCCTTCATGCTTTGGTGAAGCAATCGAATCTCCATAAACAGATGAAGAACTTGCATAAACAAAACGTTTTACATTTGCCAATTTTGCTTCATGCAGAATGGTTAAAAAACCGGTTGCATTGACTCGGTGTGTGTTTAAGGGGAATTCGATAGACCTGGGAACAGAGCCTAAGGCTGCCTGATTGGATATTGCGTCCACCTCTTTCAACAAATCACGGTAATCATCCGGATTACAAATATCTCCCTTTACGAAACGGTAATTTTCGTATTGAGACAATCTATCTATATTTGATTGAAGGCCTGTCTCCAGGTTATCCAAAACAATAACAGAGGCTCCTATTTTTAATAGGGCCTCTGCTAAATTTGAACCGATGAAACCGGCACCACCGGTTACCAAAATGGTTTTATTCTTTAATCGATCAGATATTAGCTGAGCTACACCCATCGTTACTTCGCGTAATTCACAGAACGTTTTTCACGAATCACGGTCACTTTTACCTGTCCGGGATAAGTCATTTCTGTTTGTATTTTTTGAGAAATCGCAAATGATAATTCATCTGCACGCAAATCGGTTACTTTCTCACTTTCCACTAAAACACGTAATTCTCTACCTGCCTGAATTGCATACGCTGAATTCACTCCATCATAAGACAAAGCCAAATTCTCCAGATCTTTAATTCGTTTGATGTATGATTCAACTACTTCACGGCGTGCACCAGGGCGCGCACCTGAAATCGAGTCACAAATTTGTACGATCGGTGAGATCAGGGTTGTCATTTCAATTTCATCGTGGTGGGCTCCGATTGCATTCAATACGTCCGGCTTTTCACCAAATTTCTCAGCAATTTTCATTCCTAGGATCGCATGTGGCAATTCCGGTTCTTCATCCGGAACTTTACCGATATCGTGTAATAATCCGGCACGTTTTGCAACCTTCACATTTAAGCCCAATTCAGCTGCCATGATCGCACAAAGATTTGCTACTTCGCGGCTATGTTGCAATAAGTTCTGTCCGTAAGAAGAACGGTATTTCATACGTCCAACCATTCGGATCAATTCCGGATGCAATCCGTGAATTCCTAAATCGATACAAGTTCTTCTTCCTGTTTCAGCAATTTCTTCTTCCAAAGACTTCTTCGTTTTCGCTACCACCTCTTCAATTCTGGCAGGGTGAATACGGCCATCCGAAACCAATTGGTGCAAAGCCAAACGGGCAATTTCTCTTCTAACCGGATCGAAACAGGATAAAATAATTGCTTCAGGAGTATCATCTACAATGATCTCAACACCCGTTGCTGCTTCCAACGCACGAATATTTCGACCTTCACGACCAATAATTCGACCTTTCACCTCATCAGAATCAATATTGAATACAGAAACAGCATTCTCAACTGCCTGTTCCGAAGCCACACGCTGAATCGTTTGAATCACGATGCGTTTTGCTTCGCGGTTTGCATTCAGTTTTGCTTCTTCGGTAATTTCCTTGATGTGAACCATTGCTGCTGTTCTCGCCTCATCCTTTAGGGATTCCATCAACAAGTTTTTAGCT
>CAMPIU010000064.1 GCA_946886545.1 uncultured Flavobacteriales bacterium
ATTCAAAATAAAAACAAAAAGTAGGGGCGAAAAATTTTCGCCCCTACTTTTTTTATTCTAACATTCCCTTTAAATTGAATTAAACAAAATCAATTTAGTCCGAAATCAAACTTATCCGAACCATAATCTACTCGTAAACAATCAGATATAATTGAATTGTAGCTTTATCTCACTATAACGGAATCATAAACTATTCTTACTACAATGAGACGGATTACTTTCATTCTTCAAAAACTCAGCGTGATGATACTTCTATGCATCACATTCACTCAATTCTCATCTGCCCAATGTCCTTCCGGGACCATCGGAGTTACGGGGGCCGGCTGCGGCTGTTTGTCGGGCTGCAATTTAACAAGTCTGGGAGGTCCGAACTGTTCACCCGCAGTTGGCGGAGATTGTACCGGCGGACAAAGAAGTATGTCAGTAAACATTGCTGTGCCAGACGGTTGTACTTATACAGTTGCAGCTACTATGAGACCGCGCGGAGCTTCCTGTTCAGCTTCCGGTGGTGACAGCGGCGACAAAATGAAAGTAGATATCTCAAGCGGCGGAAAAGTATTTCAAAGCGGAACAGGCAATGCAACTTTGAATGACAGTTATACATTAGTTGGACCGGGGACGATCACTGTTTCAGGAACAGCAAACCGAGCTGATGAGATCATAACCTATACCACGACTTTCAGCGGGGCAACCTGTGTGAATTGCATGAGTGTACTCCCGGTGGAATTGACCGCCTTCCAGGTTTCTTTGGAAAACAATGCCGTTGTATGTGACTGGTGGACCGAAACCGAATTAAACAATGATTTTTTCACCGTAGAACGAAGTCTCGACGGAATCCATTTTGAAGCCATTGCTTATTTAAAAGGAGCAGGAACGAGCTTAGACCCTTTGCATTACAAGATCTATGATTATGATCCTTACCTGGATGTGGTAAGTTACTATCGTTTGACCCAAACCGATTTAAACGGGATTACAAGGCTACATGATATCCGCTCGATCAAACCTGCAAGAACCAATGAATTGACAGTTTACCCGAATCCATCAAACGGAAGTATTAAAATCACCGGAGATCCCTTTACATTACTTGCCTCGAAACTGTTTGATGTATCAGGAAGAGAAATTGCAATGAATCATCCTTCAGCAGAAAGAAACGAGATTACCGTTTCTTCATTACCAATCGGCGTTTACACACTCGTATACTTTGATAATGAAGAAACGATCTCTGAACGTATTATCGTAATTCCTTAATCTTCTGATTTTTCAGTTCCCTTTTTGGAACCTTCGTAGATTGAATACTTTCTGAATGAGCATTCCAGGTCGCCGTTAAAGAGCTTGTATTTCTTATCCGGTTTTAATGCAAGGTATTTGAACCCTTCTTCACTGGAAGAAATGACAAAGCATGTATAACCCAATAAACGGTGTTTCATGATACTTCCCAGTGTTCCGTATAACTCTTCTACGTCCGTTTCCAAACGTTCTCCATACGGAGGATTAGTAATCAAAACTGCAGGTCCTTCGGGAAAAGGGAACTCATCTACTGCTGCATTATGAACTTCCACAAATCTTCCGAAGGAAAATCCACGGAGATTTCTTTTGGTTTTCATCACCATTTGAGAATCAATATCCCCGCCGATCAAGGTACACGGAAGTTCTTTGACTACTTTATTCGCTTTTGAATGGATTTCTTCCCATAGATCAGAATCAAAATTAGCCATGTTCTTGAACGCATAATGTGTTCTTTCGATATTTGACGGAATTCCGGCTGCAAGCAATGCCGCTTCGATTAAAATGGTTCCCGAACCGCAGAACGGATCGATCAAAGTTGTTTTTTTATCCCATTCACTCATACGCAAAAGCGCTGCTGCAACTACTTCATTTAATGGTGCATCACCGGTAGACTGACGGTATCCTCTTTGAAACAAAGGCAGACCACTTGTATTGATTGAAATTACTCCTTCATTTTCACGAACATACAAATCAATTACCACTTGTGGCGATTTCACATTGATATCCGGTCTTTCCCCTTTTACATCTCTGAAATGATCCACAATCGCATCTTTGATCAATAAAAACGGAAATTGAGAATGATTGAAGATCGTTGAATTCACCGCACCTTTTACCGCGAAGGTTTTTCGTACATCAAACAATGACGACCAATTGATTTTCGATGCTTCAGTGTACAGATCCTTCTCAGATTTAACAGCGAATTTGCGCAACTCAACCAAAACAGAGATTGCACAACGAACGTGCAGGTTCAGAAAATATACATCTTTCCAGTCACCTTCAATCTGAACAGCTCTATTCAGTTTTGTACTATCGGGAAAACCCAGTTCATTTAGTTCATCAGCGAGTACATCTTCTAAACCGTAAAATGTCTTAAGTACTATTTTCATAAAGCGAATTCTATTATAAGTCGACAAAAGTAGATAAAACCGAAGAGCTTTTCTAAATCATAGAGAAATAAAGCAAAACAAGATGCGTTTAGATAAAAAAAAATTACTTTTGATTTTAATGCAATTAGCAAAACGACTAACTATAATCTTATTTATAAGCCTCATCCCTTTATTCGTTCAATCTCAAGGGGTTGGAGTCGTATTGAGTGGTGGCGGCGCATCCGGTTTTGCTCACATTGGAGTTCTTAAAGCATTAGAAGAAAATAATATACCCATAAATTACATAACAGGAACTTCATCCGGTGCTTTAGTTGGAGCAATGTATGCCAGCGGTTATTCTCCGAAGGAAATTGAAGATTATGTATTAAGCGCTAAGTTTCAGTTGATGTCTCAGGGAGCAATTGAGCAACGTTACGAGTTTTTGCTTCGCGAAGACAATGAAAATGCCTCGGGAATCAGTTTCCCGTTTTCCCTGGATAGTATTTTCAACAAATCATTACCTACCAATTTTATCCGGCCTGAATTGCTGGACTTCGAAATGCTGCGTTTATTTGGAGCCGGCGGAGCCTCCCGCCAATATAATTTTGACAGTCTTTTTGTTCCGTTCCGGTGTGTTGCAAGTGATATTGTAGCAAAAAAAGGAGTTGTATTTTCAAGCGGACAGCTGAACGAAGCCGTTAGAGCCTCCATGACTTTTCCGTTTTATGTAAATCCCATTCGTATTAACGGGGTTCTTTATTTCGATGGCGGGCTTTACAACAATTTTCCTTCCGACGTCATGTATAATAGCTTCCCGGTTGATTTTATTATCGGAAGCAATGTTTCATACAATGCATCTCCACCGACAGAAGACGATTTGATCAGTCAACTGACAAACATGCTCGTATCTCATACCTCATTTAAAATTCCCTGTGAATCAGGAATTATTATAGAACCAAAATCAAATATCAGCACCTTTGATTTTGAGGAAGTAGATGAAGCAATTGACGCAGGTTATAAATCTACAATCGCCATGATGGACAGCATTAAGAAAATGCTCGATTCCAGAATTTCTACTGCTGAATTAGACAAACGCAGGTCAGCATTTAAGGCCAGTGTCCATCCGCTCGTGATCTCAGAGGTAAATACAACCAATAAATCGGGCTTGGATGAAAGTTATGTCCGGAAATCCATTCTAAAGAATAAAAAAGGAGAAATCATTTCCGGACTCCGGTTCAAACGGCGTTACTTCAGAACATATGCCACTCCTCAGATTAAGTACTTATTCCCTACCCTGGAAGCCAAACCCGACTCAACTTACAGTTTAAATATTAAGGTAACCGAATCAAAACCATTCCGGATAGATCTGGGAGGAATTGTCAGTACCCGGGCCATCAACACCGGTTTTGTTCAGTTGAATTATATGCGCCTGGATCGTTTTGCGAGTACCATTCAGGTTGGCGGCTATTTTGGTAAATTCTATAATTCCGGAAGAGCAAACATCGATTTGCATTTCCCATCGTACTACCCTATTTCAGCAAGTATTTACGGAGTTATTAATCGTTGGGACTATTTCAAGAGCTTCACCACTTTTTTCGATGATGAAAAACCGTCTTTCCTGGTTCAGAATGAAGGTTATATAGGTGGTGGGATCAAATTACCGCTATTCAATAACTCCAAGTTTGTTTTGGATTACAGGCATTTTGAAACCCAGGACCGGTATTATCAGAGTTCAGAGTTTACAAATAAGGATACCACAGACAGGACTATTTTATATGGGAACTCATTGATCCTTACCCTAGAACACAATTCATTAAACAGAAAACAATGGGCTTCCGCCGGAACACTTGCTCAATTCAAAGCGATTTATAGCGCCGCACAAGAACACAGCGTAGCCGGATCAACTTCAATTGAGTATTACGACTACAGAATCCGTCATCATTGGTTCAATATACGCGGTGAAATTCAAAACTTCCCCTTGAGTACAAAATACTTTTCTTTTGGAATACATGGATTGGCAAGCATTACCAATCTTTCTACCCTGAAGAACTATACGGCAACTCTTCTGAATATGAATGCATTCCAGCCTCTGCCGGATTTACAAACTTATTTCTTCTCAGAATACCGCTCACCACAATATATCGGAGGCGGACTAAATATTATTTTTTCGCTTAGAAAGAATATTGATCTCCGCTTTGATGGCTATTGGTACCAGCCGTTCATTTCGATCACCAAAAATGATGACGGCACATTTGAATATTCGAAACCGTTCAAGGGTGAATCCCAGGTTGCATCCTTATCTGCCATTTACCATTCTCCCTTAGGTCCGATAAGGGCTTCTTTGAATTATTTCCCTAAGCAAAAAAGTCCTTTGGCTTTCCAATTCACTTATGGTTTTATCATTTTCCATGAACGAGCGTTCCGTTAATTGAAAATGGAAATTTGAAAAAGTGAAAAGCTTTGAAGATACCAAAATTACCAAATTCTAATACAAATGGCTTCGTAGTAAAGTCAGAACCATTAAATTCGCATCAAATTCAATCTCTGACGATAAATGTCAGGATGCAAAAAGGCGAAAAATGACAAAAATCATCTGCGGTATCCAGCAAATGGGAATTGGTGTTCCCGATGTTCAATCAATTTGGAAGTGGTATAGAGAACACTTTGGTGTAGATGTTCGAATTTTTGAAGAAGCGGCTGAAGCACCTTTGATGACCCGTTATACCGGTGGAGTTATTCATTCAAGAACAGCAACTTTGGCGCTTTCAATGGAAAGCGGTGGTGGATTTGAGATTTGGCAGTTTACTTCCCGTCCCACTGAAAAAAGCGCAGAACCAATCATTCTCGGTGATTTCGGATTATACGCTTGCCGGATTAAATCAAAAGATGTCAAAGCTACTTATGATTTCCTGGTAAAAAAAGGTGCGAAGGTTTTATCCGAACCCAAACAATTACCCAATGGAAGTTATCACTTCCTGGTAGAAGACCCCAATGGGAATCTATTTGACATTGTGGAAGGCTCAGGCTGGTTCATGGATACGAAATTTGAAGGAAAGACAGGTGGAGTTGCCGGGTCAATGATCGGAGTCAGTTCCATTGAAAAAGCCTTGCCTTTATACCAAACTGTTTTGGGATACGATCAGATCGTCTATGATGTAACGGATACTTTTGATGCCTTCAACAATATTCCCAATGGAAATCATGCCGTTCGAAGAGTTTTACTACAGCATTCGGAAGCCCGAAAAGGACCATTTGCAAAATTGCTCGGGCCGAGTCAAATTGAGTTGATCCAGGCAGTTGACAGAACAGATGCAAAATCCATCTTTAAAAATCGATTCTGGGGAGATTGGGGATTCATTCATTTATGCTTTGATGTTCAGGGAATGGATGATCTGCAAAAGGAATGTGAACAATTGGGTTTTCCGTTTACCGTTGATTCAGGTAAAACATTTGACATGGGAGAAGCCGGCGGAAGATTCAGCTACATTGAAGATCCTGATGGAACCTGGATAGAATTTGTTGAAACCCATAAAGTTCCTGTTATGAAAAAATTAGGCTGGTATATTCATTTGAAGAATAAAAAACCGGGAGCCTTTTTACCCAACTGGATGCTGAGAGCCATGAGGTTCAATCGGGTAAAGAATTGATTCAACAGTAGCTTTTGTTGATTTTAATCCCCCTCTCTTATTAATTAAAATTGTAATTTTGAGTCAAATTGTATACTTATGAGATTTCTCCAATTTTCACTTTGTTTCATTGTCCTGGCTTCCGCATTGCTTATCTCTTCTTGTGAAGACGATATTGATTTTGCAGGAGATCACGTGGAGACACCTGTTTTGTTTGGACTCTTAGACAAAAATGACTCTCTGCATTATGTAAAAATCACACGAACATTCGGAGGTTCGAATAATGCATTGGAGGTTGCTCAGATCGCTGATTCAAGTTATTTCCAGGATGTTGACATCAAAGTAGAGGAATGGGCTCCATTACCTCCGAATAATGTAAACACGAAAGTCAGAACATGGGTTTTAAAAGATACTATCTTAACAACCAAAGTTCCGGGTGCTTTCTACAGCCCGAATCAAAAAGTATACTATTTCAAAACCGAACCTTTCAACATTTCAAATCAGCCGGCTATTGGAGATCCAAACTTGAATGTGGCATTGAAAGACGGAGCGACCTACAAATTAATTGCAACGATCAACGGGGGAGAAATTGTAGTGACCGGTGAGACTGAACTGGTAACCGGAATGTCTATAAGTCAGCCAGGATCAGCTCCCTTATCTTTTATTAAAACAGTTCAGGGTGTGGAACAATACAATTCTCTGAGTTTAAAAGCAAACAATGGAAATGCTAAAGTGGTGGATGCTCGTATGCTAATCACATTTGATGAATACTTTAACGGAGTTCCGGTAAAAAAATCTTTTACCTGGAAAATCGGGGAATTAAACGGAGACCAAATTACAGGTGCAACATCTAATTTCCCTGCTAACGGTGAAACATTCTATACCCTGATTAAAAATAATTGTACGAATGATGCTACAATCAATAAACGCCGCTTGACTTCCATTCGAATAATTATGACAGGTGGATCCACTGAGCTTAGCAAATACATTTTGGTGAATCAACCAAGTTCTTCTTTGGCACAAAACAAACCGTCATTCTCAAATTTAACACGAACTGACGGTGGACCGGTCATTGGAATTTTCACTTCCCGAATGACCAATAAACTGGATAAATTCAATACAACCAGTACTGCCACTCTTGATAATTTATCCCGAAAAGAATTGTCTATAGGTCCAATCACCGGATTATTAATGTTCTGCAGTGATTATCAGATTGATATAAATAACGGTGAGTCCTGGGCTTGTCAATAATAAATAATTGAAATTTGAAGAATCCCACTTGCCTCGGCAAGTGGGATTTTCTTTTGGTAAAAACCCTCCTGTTTTAACCAAAACACGATTTATGGGATAAGTGTACACTTATCCTTCCTTTACCCTGGTAATTAATTATTCTGTTTTAAGTTGATCTAATGAGCGGACAAAAAGTCCTTTTTTGTTTTTAGTTCACTAAATTTGTTTCATGAGCGAGCGCATTACTCTTTTCGTTGATGTTATCTTACCTATTCCATTAAGCCAGGAATTTACTTACCGGGTTCCTTTTGAAATGAACGACCATATACAAGAGTACCTCCGGGTCATCGTTCCATTTGGAAGGGGAAAGCTTTACACCGGAATCATCACGAAAATCCACCAGGAAGCTCCAAAGCTCTACCAGGCCAAATACATTGAACATATTCTCGACGAAACACCTCTTATTACCAAGAAGCAATTTGCTTTCTGGAAATGGATGTCCCAATACTACATGGCTCCGATCGGGGATGTAATGAACGCCGCACTTCCGGCCAATTTTAAATTGGCAAGTGAAACCAAAATTGTTATTCACCCGGATTTTGATGCAGCAAATACACAATTAAACGACAGGGAATATCTGGTAGTTGAAGCTCTGGAATTTAAGGAAACCCTGGACTTAAAAGAAATTTCCGAAATAATCGGAATCAAAACGATCCAGCCACTCATTAAAACTTTACTGGAGAAGAACATTGTATTGACGCTGGAAGAAGTTTCAAATAAGTTCTCACCTAAAACCGGGTTGTTTGTCGTTCTTCATGAAAACTACAGGTCGGACAATATTCTAAACGAGTTATTTGAGCAGCTAGCACAGAAAAAGACTACTCAAAAACAAGAACAAGTTCTCTTGAAAATTTTGCAATTAGGTGGCTTTCATTCCGGTAATGTGACTCCTATTCTTCGAAAATCGTTGGAAGACCAAGGCTGTTCTTTATCCGCAATAAATACATTGGAAAAGCAAGGTGTTTTGCGAATTGAGCGCTTGGAAATCTCCCGGATCAATTCTTTGGATCAAAGTAAATTCACCTTTCCGGTACTCAGTGCTGCACAATCCGTTGCCCTCAATGAAATAGAGATCAATTTCCTTGAAAAAGATACGGTGCTGCTCCAGGGGATTACCGGTTCCGGAAAAACAGAAATTTACATCGAGTTGATTCGAAAAGTTCTGGACCAGGGAAAACAAGTTTTGTTTCTTGTTCCTGAAATTGCCCTGACAACTCAGTTAATCCAGCGTTTATCTGCTTACTTTGGAGAAAAGATTGGTGTTTATCATTCGAAATTCAATTCCAATGAGCGTGTAGAAATCTGGAATAAGGTTCTTCAGAATGATCCCAAACAATTCAGGTTGGTTGTAGGCGCGCGTTCTTCGATATTCCTGCCTTTTCAGGACCTTGGGTTGGTAATTGTAGATGAAGAACATGAATCTTCTTATAAACAACATGATCCATCACCCAGATACAATGCCCGGGATATGGCCATTGTGTTAGCTCATTTTTTCAAAACCAAAACGCTTTTAGGTTCGGCAACCCCTTCCATAGAAACCTTTCAAAATACACGAGACAATAAGTACGGACATGTCTTACTGACCGAGCGCTTCTCACAAGTCCAGCTTCCGGAAATCTTATGTGCGGATATGAAGGAAGAGCGCAGACAGAAAAGTATGAACGGTCATTTTTCCAAATTCTTATTGGAAAATATCATCGAAACTTTAAAAAACCAGGAACAAGTCATTCTTTTTCAAAACAGAAGAGGCTATACTCCTATCTGGACTTGCGAAATTTGTGGTTTCAGCCCGAATTGTATCAATTGCGACACAACGTTAAACTATCACAAGCATTCCAATTTATTAAAGTGCCATCATTGCAGTTATCAAACACCTCCAATCGGGACTTGTCCGGCTTGCGGAAGTAACCGGTTAAAAATGCTGGGATTCGGAACGGAGAAAATTGAAGATGACCTATCCTTAATTCTTCCCGACATCCACATTGGAAGAATGGATTTGGATACCACCCGGAATAAGAATAGTCATTTGGAACTGATCCAGGCGTTTGAAAATCGTGAAATCGATGTTTTAATAGGAACTCAAATGGTGGCAAAAGGTCTTGACTTTGATCACGTAGGTCTTGTTGGAATCCTTGATGCCGATTTAATGCTGAATAAAACCGATTTCAGAGCATTTGAACGTGCTTTTCAATTAATGACTCAGGTTGCAGGAAGATCCGGCAGGAGAAACAAACGTGGAAAGGTAATTATCCAAACCGGAAATCCGGACCATTGGGTCATTCAAAAAGTGATGGAGCACGATTATGATTCGTTTGCTGTCAATGAAATTGTTGAGCGGAGAAATTATCATTATCCTCCATTCTATAAATTGATCCGCTTTACCTTCAAGCACCGGGATCGAGATTTGGTAGAAGCAGGTGCGCTTCATTTCAGTAAATTATTGAAAGAGCAATTTCATGAACGAGTTTTAGGACCCGAATCCCCGGTTATTGCGAGGATTCAGAACCTATATCTCAAAGAAATCATTTTAAAAATTGAGCATGATGCTCCACAAAAGAAAGTAAAGGAACGCTTACATGAGCTGACGGATCAATTTTTCAGCGTTCCCCATTTTAAACCTATTCGACTAATAGCTGATGTAGATCCCGCTTAACCAAGGTATGATTTAAGCATCCGGCTTCGGGATGTGTGCTTCAAGCGTCGAATCGCTTTTTCTTTTATTTGTCTAACTCTCTCTCTTGTCAGATCGAATAAATCTCCGATCTCTTCCAATGTAAGAGGGTGCTTTCCGTTTAATCCGTAATAGAGTCGAACCACATCCCCTTCCCTTCCTGATAAGGAAGATAGCGAGCGTTCAATTTCTTTTCGCAAGGACTCTTTCGTCAA
>CAMPIU010000065.1 GCA_946886545.1 uncultured Flavobacteriales bacterium
ACCTAATTGCGTTTCTTCAACCATTGCCCGGATAGCGGCACTTTTGCGGTTTCTTCGTGGACGAATATTCATAACATGTTTCTTAAAAGAAAAGTGAATTCTAAAACTTTACGTCCTTTGCTTCTTTGCGGTGAGAATAAAAGATCACTATTTAACCGCAAAGAGTGAAAGAACGCAGAGGGCACTTACATTCTCATACAAGTGATACAAATTTAATTAGAATCCGGAACTATTCGTTCAAATCGTCGTTTTAAACAATTCTAATTCAGAATTTTCAATAAGGCCGTTCCATTAACATTTTTTTGTATATTTTCGTCAGTACGTTAACGAAGAAACAATGCGACTTATGAATAAGCTATTAACTACTTTCACAATAAGTACTGGGATTGTACTTATGATTAGCTCTTGTGGTTCAGAGGAGGAAAAAAAGCCTGAAATAAGTAAAGAAGTTATTGACCCCAATAGCTCTTTGAATGCGAAGTTCGATGACAAGATCTTTAGTATTCCCTCCCCGATGCAAATGGCAATGCTCCTTGAGGAGTCCAAATCGCCCTATAACGAGTTCTTATTGAATGATCTGGACAAAGTGGGTGATTACACATCTGAATACAAGAAAGCCTTAAACCTTGGGATTTACGGAACGGATCTGGGATACGTTTCGATCTACAAACAAAACAGTATTGCTTTAAAGTATCTTTCAACTATCGAGAAATTAACGAGTAAATTGGGTTTGGAAGGAGCTTTCGACAAAGATTTCATGTCTCGCTTCGAGAAGAATTCCACCAATAAAGATTCCATGATGGTAATTGTTTCTGATGCCTTCAAAAAATCAGATAACTTCCTGAAATCAAATAACCGTAAAAGTGTTTCTGCATTGATCCTTGTTGGTGGTTGGATCGAATCTATGTATTTGGCATGCAACATCAATAAAGAAAATGAAAACCAAAAGATTTTGGATCGCATAGCTGAACAAAGCGAAACGTTAAATACGATCATTGAGCTGCTTACAGACTATAATAAAAAAGGCGAATGGGATGAGTTGATCAAAGACATGAAAGATTTGAAATTCTATTTCGATCAGATCACGAACAATTATGAATACATGACGCCTGTTACCAACGCCAAAAAGAAAATAACAACTTTAAGACATAAAACGGTAGTCACTGTTGACTCCAGCACCCTGAATTTTATTAATCAGAAAATCGAATCAATTCGAGGAAAAATAATCGAATAACACTAGTCGTATGAAAAAGTTAGCATTATATAGCATTTTTACCTTATTCGTTGGATTTGGAGTAAATGCACAGGATTGTGAGACCTTAGTAAAGAATTGTGAAGAGATTCTGAAAGGAAAAGAAAAGAATTTCGTTTCTGACGGACAGGTTTATACCGCTTTTTTAGATCGTGAGAAAGCAGAGTTCAAAACCACCTTCTTCGGAGGAACGACTTATCGAATTGCTGCCACAGCAGGTACTGACGATGAATACGTCATTTTCACCGTAAAAGACTTGCAGGGAATGGTACTTTTCACTAACAGAAAATATAAAAACTCCAGCTACTGGGATTTTAAAGTTCCGAGAACAATTCCCGTGATCATCGAGACAGAATTAGACATGGACAAAAAAATTACAGGCTGTGCCGTAATGATGATCGGATTCAAGAGATAATAATTGTAAAATAAATTCCAGAATAGCATGAGTGAACGCATACTCCGCGCTCTAATGCAGTTATTCGCGATTATCGCGAAGGTTGACGAAGTAACAGACCCAACAAGTGAAGCCATTGAAAGTTCCAATGGCAGACGAATTGTAGAAGCATTTTTACGAACTGAATTAAACGACGAATTACTCCAGAAGTATATCCAGTTATTTGACGAGTTCTTATTAGTTCACCACCAGGGATCAGCAAAAAAAGACGGGCAGCGCAAAAGAACATCTGTAAATTCGGTGAAAGTTCTGCGCATCTGCGCTCAGATCAATGAAGAGCTTACCCAGCGACAAAAAATGATCGTGTTGCTGCGTATTTTTGACTTTATACATGCAAACGACCAGGTTCATGAACAGGAGCAGGAATTCGTGCATACTGTTTCTGAATCCTTCAATATCCCTGATCTTGAATATCAGCAACTAAAATCTTTCGTAGAAGCAAACAATGAAACGGTTCTCGATGATGATCATTTCATGTATATCACTGAGAAAAATCTGGATCTATCCCAGGCGAAACTGATCAAATTGGACGGATTGGACGGAACGATCTCGGTAATCCGGGTGGAAAGTGTCAATATTTTGTTCTTCAGATATTTCGGACATGATGAATTGATCCTCAACGGTCAGATCGTTTCCAATGAAAGAAGACATATTTTAAACCAGGGGTCTACCCTTCGTACGAATAAGTCCGCACCGATTTATTACAGTGATGTGATTTCGAGGTTCCTGAACGATGCAAACCAAGAGAAAATCACCTTCAAAGTGGATCATCTGCAGTTCCATTTCAATAGTGGTAAAATTGGGTTGCATGAAATCAATTTCATTGAACAATCCGGGAAACTGCTCGGTGTAATGGGTGGATCAGGAGCCGGGAAATCAACTTTCCTGAACGTTCTGAACGGAAACTACGCTCCCTCACACGGTGCTGTGACTATTAATGGTGTGGATCTGCATCGCGAAAAATCGAAATTGGAAGGTGTGATTGGTTTTGTTTCTCAGGATGATTTGCTGATTGAGGAATTGACTGTTTTCCAAAACTTGTACTTCAATGCGAAATTGTGTTTCAACGACCTGTCGGAATCTCAGTTAAAGAAAAAAGTATTGGACCTGCTTTCTGACATCGGTTTGGGAGATGCGAAGCATTTGAAAGTTGGAAGTCCGCTGGAGAAAACTATTTCCGGAGGACAAAGAAAGCGTTTGAATATTGCACTTGAATTGATTCGCGAACCAGCGGTAATGTTCGTTGATGAACCGACTTCAGGACTTTCTTCACGTGATTCCGAAAATATTATGGACATGCTCAAGGAACTTTCTTTGAAAGGAAAGTTGATCTTTGTAGTTATCCATCAACCCTCATCGGAGATCTTCAAAATGTTCGATAAACTCTTGATCCTGGATCAGGGCGGTTACCCGATTTTTGACGGAAATCCGATTGATGCGGTCGTTTATTTCAAAACACATGTTCATCATGTAAATGCAAACGAACGCGAATGTCCGATTTGCGGTAATGTGAACCCTGAACAGATTTTCAATATCATTGAATCAAAAGTAGTCGATGAATACGGAAACCAAACCAAGGTCAGAAAAGTAACACCAAGAGAATGGAATGAACGATATCTTTCTCATTACAAGAATTCGGATATCGAGGAAATTGTGGAACCGGTTAAAGGAACTTCACGAATTGCCAATAAGATCAGACAGTTCAAAGTTTTTTTCCTGAGAGATGTATTGAGCAAATTGGCAAATAAGCAATACATGTTTATCAACATGCTTGAAGCTCCTGTTTTAGCTGCAATTCTTTCATTCTTCGTTAAATTCTTTAATACAGATGGAAAAGGACATGAAGATTATGTCTTCTACGAAAATGAAAACATTCCCCAGTATTTGTTTATATCTGTCGTAGTCGCACTTTTCTTAGGTTTAACAGTTGCTGCCGAAGAGATTATTAAAGACAAGAAAATCCTGAAACGCGAAAGTTTCCTGAATCTTTCCTTAGGTTCTTACCTCTGGTCAAAGATCCTTATAATGTTCATTGTTTCTGCTATCCAAACCGCATTTTTTGTACTTATCGGGAACCTGATTCTTGAAATTCACGGTTTGTGGTGGGAATATTGGGTAATTTTATTTTCCACATCCTGCATGGCAAACGTTCTTGGATTAAATATTTCAAGTGCGTTTAACTCCGCGAAGGTCATTTACATCATTGTTCCTTTACTGATCATTCCGCAATTGATCTTTTCAGGTGTTATCGTGAAGTTTGATAAGCTCCACCCTATTTTCTCTTCCAATAACGAAGTTCCGTGGATTGGAAACGCAATGGCATCCCGTTGGGCGTATGAAGCTCTGGCTGTTGTTCAGGCCGTTGATAACGAACACGAAAGCCGGCAATTTGAATTGCATCAAAAACAAAGTAATGCCAGCTGGAAAAGAGATTACTGGATTCCGGAAATGAAGAATCAGTTGACAATCCTGGCCGACAAGAAATCTTCTTCAAAAGATTTTGAGAAAGCAAAACGAATCCTGACCAATGAAGTTGAAAAGGAAATTTCAAATTGGGCAAATTTGGAATGTAAAGATTGTGTAGCCGGTTTGAATAAATTGCAAAAAGATAAATCTTCCGTTCAGGAGGTTCAATTCAATGTGGCTGCTTTCCTGGAAATGCTTAAGAAACAATACAATTTGACATACAACCAAACTACAGAAGCATTGGATCAGTTGGTTCTGAAGATGGGTGAGAAAAATTTCGAAGCTTCCCAGGCTGCTTTTGTCAATGAAAGTTTACAGGACTTGGTTACAAACCGTACTGAAGTACAAAAAATTATTGTTGCGGATGATGAATTGATCCAGAAGGATGATCCGCTTTATATGGACCCGAAGAATACACGTTTATTGGATGCACCTTTTTATACTTACAAGAAATATTGGTTTGGTATTCCAATGAGTACTTTCCTTGCAAATGTTTTAGTCTTGTGGGGAATGACAGTCCTGATGATCGTTGCACTTTATTATGATCTGCTTCGGAAATTCCTGACTCTTTTCACAAGGGTAAAATCCAGAAATAATTCATAAAGATTATGACAAATAATTAGGGGCGGAAAATTTTCCGCCCCTAATTATTATTATGATTTGTAAATTACATCAACATTCCCCCGCACACATGCAGTGTTTGTCCTGTAACATAAGCTGACATATCAGACGCTAAGAAAACTACAGCATTCGCAACATCAATAGGTTGCCCTCCTCTTTTTAACGGAATTGAATTCCTCCATTCTTCCACCACTTTCTGGTCTAGAGCTCCGGTCATCTCAGTTTCAATGAAACCCGGAGCAATTGCATTGCAACGAATACTTCTTGAACCTAATTCCTGAGCTACGGATTTTGTAAACCCGATCAAACCTGCTTTTGAAGCAGCATAATTTGCCTGGCCTGCATTTCCGCTGACACCAACTACTGATGACATATTTATAATAGATCCTGAACGTGCTTTTAACATTGGGCGCTGAACAGCTTTTGTTAAATTAAATGCAGACTTCAAATTCGTATTGATTACTTCGTCCCACTGTTCTTCAGTCATGCGCATCAAAAGCGTGTCACGAGTAATCCCGGCATTGTTTACAAGAACATCTATTGTTCCGAATTTCTCAACTACATCATCAACCAATTTTTGTGCCTGGTCAAAATTCGCAGCATCTGATTTAAATCCAACCGCTACTCCTCCGTTTGCAGTCAGTTCTGATTCCAAAGCACGTGCTTTCTCTTCTGAAGATAAATATGTAAAAGCGACTTTTGCACCTTGCTTTACACATTCTTCTGCAATCGACTTGCCAATTCCTCTGGATGCTCCGGTAATTAATACAACTTTATTATCTAATAATCCCATGTATATTTTTTTGGTCTTCAAATATAGGAAAGGTTTCTCTGATACAAATGAATTCGAATACGAACTTATCCTTAAAGCAATGTTGAAAGACTTTTACTGATCACTAGTCACTAATTAATTACTAGTTAAAGAAATCCCAGGAAACCCCGAAACGAAATTGAAGCGATGGTACCGGATAACCAACTCCTTCGAAATTGGTAGACTCTAAGAATGTCTGCTCAATATTTTCAACACGAACAAACCATCTGAAATATCCCAGATCAAACTGACTGAAAAAATGCAGTTTCATCATATCTCCGAATTGTTGTCCTGAACTAAGAAGCGAATACGAATTGATCTGAGGAACAAAATCGATCAGTTGGTAATGACTTATGTAACCAACTTCGACACCGGTCACGGTTTTTAGTTTTTTAGCCTTGAACAAGCCTCCGTTATAAGCAATTCGTCCGGAAATCAACCAATTTGGCAATAAATTCCCCGTACTTTCTCGATAACTTGCTCTTCCCTGGATCAATAGTTTCTTGAATGAATATTCGAATCCGGCCTGAATCCCTAAGACGTTCAAGGAGGTCAAAGTATCTTGTCTCCATTTATTTTGAATAAAAACCGGCATTTTCGAATTGTTTTCCAGAAATGCCTGGACGAAGAAAGGAACAAAGCGATTCTTGTTGATCCAGTTGAATTTAGCCGTGGTTCTTGTGCTTAATATTTTGGAAGTCCAATCGTAAGTCAAAGTATTGCCGTAATAAGCCCGTTGATAATTCTCCGGGTATTGCCTGCTTAATCCCGCATTTAAAGAAAAAAGATTCGTCCGGAAGGATTTCTTTGCTTCAGCCGCAACCTGCATTTCTCCATTGGCACCGACAAAGGTGTAGTTTGCAACCGCATTAAGAGAATATCCTTTAATGACAAGGTCCAATGCTGCAAAACCGTAAGCTTCTGTTGTGTCCTGATGAATGAGCATGTTGTCGTAGTCCCAGTAACGGGTTCCAAGACCGGCCTCAATGTTAAATCCCCGGTTTTTGTAAAAAAAACCTCCGTTCAGTCTCAATGAAGACAATTCCCAGTAATCATTCGTACTTATCGAATCATAGTTATAGAATCCGTAGATACTCTCCAGTGTATCCTGTTCAAAATAACGCTGGTTCTTTATATCCAGTTTCGGCTGCAGGATCAAACCGATTTTTTGAAGGGAATCCTTTGTGAAAGAAATATAGTTCTTCCAATCAATATGCAGTTCTTTTGTTTTATTCCCTGCATTCTCTTTTTGTACCGGATGAAATAGAAGAGCAAATCCTTCACGGACCGTATCACCAAGTAGCCCGTCACTGAACTGGTTATTATTTCCATAAAAGGAAACATCCAGGATTGTTCCGTAAAACCGGGAGCGATGCATTAATCCAAGTTGTACTGAGTTTCTCTCGAAACTGGAATTTCTTAAATTCCCGCTATTGCTTCTGCGGGCATAATCAAACTGGATAAATGTGTTCGAATCGAGCGAATGTGTATAGGTGATTTTCCCAAACTGGTCCGCTCTGGATCCCATTGAATATTCAAAAGCAATGTGTGGAATCGACGAGAACCTTCGTGCCTGAGGCTTGAACCAGCTTGTATTTAAATCTGAAAAAGAGAAATGAAACAGGAAGGGATTGAAATCTCCCGGAAGCGTATGCTGGTAATTTGCCATGTTAGCATCTACGGAATCCAGTTCACCGGAAATGCGATGGCCTGGCTTCAGTGTATCCTGGAAGTAATTCCCAAAGGGGGATTGTGCCTGGCTAATAAGCTGGCAAAAAGGGGTGACGAGTAGAAACAAAGCCCATTTCTTCATGAAACTTTATTAAAACACAAAAAGGTCTTATCGCCATTGGCTGACAAGACCCTTCTTATTTCTTAATGAATATTCTTATAATTTATTCACAGCAAGTGTCAAACCTGATTTCAAGTTTGCAGCCTTGTTTTTGTGAATGATATTACGCTTTGCCAATTTATCCAACATGGAAGTTACAAGAGGTAATAAGTCGTTAGCTTCTTTCTTATCTTTCAAAGAACGAAGTTTACGTACTGCGTTACGAGTTGTTTTGTGTTGGTATTTGTTACGCAAACGCTTAACATCGTTAGAACGAATTCGTTTTTGTGCTGACTTATGATTTGCCATTTTTTTGTGTTATTACAAACTAAAATTTGCAGCCCATAGGAGAATCGAACTCCTGTTACCAGGATGAAAACCTGGCGTCCTAACCACTAGACGAATGGGCCGTAACCGAATGAAACGGTCTTTCTTTTTTTTATGTAGCCCATAGGAGAATCGAACTCCTATTTTACGGATGAAAACCGCATGTCCTAACCGTTAGACGAATGGGCCGTTTTTTTGAATTTCGGAGTGCAAATATAGCTGGAATTTTCCTATTTGCAATAGCTACACTCATTTTTTTTCAAAAAATATCTTTGTCTTCGGCTTCAAATTTGAAACCCAGTCTTTTACCTGTCGACAATTGACTGTTGGCTTCGATCTCATGCATTTGAAACACGGTCAATTTTGACACGATTTCATAAGGTGGAGTCAGTAAATCGAACTACAAAGCATAGGAAAATGAAACATGAATGATGTTTATCAGGATGGGGTCTGTCAGTATCGAATTACTTAAATCTCGGAATAAAAAACCTAATTGACCTTTTCCTTCAACCATGAAATGTTCGTCCTTGTTAATGAACACACGACCGATCAAATATCCCAGGTCGTTGGAGCGGTTTTTAAGGTAGGATTCCGCCAGGAAATTATAGACATTGATAATCCCGAAATAGCCGCGGGATTTGTCCTCTTTTAAGTAATCTGTCTGCCAGGCAGGATGCTCATCCGGTAATTTAAAAACATTTGTATGCATCTGAAAAACAAGCACATCACTACCAATGTATACCTGAACCTGGAACTCTCCTTTGTACTCCACATGCAAACGTATACGACTGTCTTCAATCGATGCCCTAAGCGCCCCGATCTCCTCCAAAAGATGCTTTTTAAAGCGCTCAAAATGATTCTTTGTGTCTTGGAAAATATCCTGTTTCAGTCCTGCTTTTTGAACCAAAACTTCTTGTATAACTTTTCGTGACTGCTCCATAACTATTTACAATTTATAATTGAAAATGGAGAATTGAAAAGGGAGACTTGTCTAAATTACTAATCCCCCTTTTTCAACTTTAGAATTTTACATTCTCAATTAGTTTAATATGCTTTAGCAAATACCACCCGTCCTTTCGATGGAGCTCCAGTCACCATGCATTTACCTGGTTCTGAAGCAATATCGATCGGAATACAGCGGATCGTTGCTTTTGTTTCTTCTTTGATCTTAGCTTCTGTTTCTTTCGTCCCATCCCAATGAGCCAGGTAGAATCCTCCCGCTTGTTCAAGCTGCGCTTTAAACTCTTCGTAAGTATCTACTTCATGCATATTATCCAATCTGAACTGCTGAGCTCTCTTAAGCAAGTTATCCTGGATTTCAGAAAGCAAATCAACGATCGAAGCACCGATATTATCAATGTTCATAGCGTATTTCTCTTTTGTATCACGACGAGCGATCTCTACTACTCCATTTGCAAGGTCTCTTGGCCCGATTGCAATACGAACAGGGACACCTTTTGCTTCGTATTCGGCAAACTTCCATCCCGGACGTTTCTGATCGTCAGAATCATATTTCACTTTCACTTTTAAGTCTTTCAGTTCAGCAGAAATTTTAGCTACTGCATCATTGATCAATTGAAGCTCTTCATCTGTTCTGTAAATCGGAACAATAACCACTTGAATCGGTGCTAATGCCGGCGGCACAACCAAGCCCTCATCATCCGAATGAGTCATGATCAATGCACCCATTAAGCGTGTGGAAACACCCCAGGATGTAGCCCAAACATATTCCAGCTTACCTTGAGCATCACTATATTTAACCTCGAAAGCCTTCGCGAAATTTTGACCAAGGAAATGAGATGTTCCAGCCTGAAGAGCTTTTCCATCCTGCATCATCGCTTCGATACAATACGTATCATCCGCACCCGCAAAACGCTCACTCTCAGTCTTGTGACCTTTAATCACCGGCATTGCCATGTATTTCTCTGCAAATTCAGCATAAACATCCAGCATTTGTTCCGTTTCCCGCACAGCCTCTTCTTTTGTAGCATGAGCCGTATGTCCTTCCTGCCATAAAAATTCCGATGTACGCAAAAATAAGCGGGTTTTCATTTCCCAACGAACCACATTTGCCCATTGGTTGATCAATATTGGCAAATCACGGTAGGATTGAATCCATTTCTTATACGAATTCCAAATGATTGTCTCGGAAGTCGGACGAACAATTAATTCCTCTTCCAGCTTCGCATCCGGATCAACAATTACTCCGCCGCCGTTCGGATCGTTCTTCAGACGGTAATGAGTTACAACAGCACATTCTTTTGCGAAACCATCTACGTGGGAAGCCTCTTTACTCAAATAGCTTTTGGGGATCAATAAAGGGAAGTACGCGTTTTGATGACCTGTTTCTTTGAATTTTGCATCGAGGATATCGCGCATATTCTCCCAAATGGCATAGCCAT
>CAMPIU010000066.1 GCA_946886545.1 uncultured Flavobacteriales bacterium
TTCCGAATTACTTAAAAATAATTTATTTAGGTATTGTGAAGGTAAAAAGATGTTTATCCATTGTCCGAACTTTGTTTTTTATTCAATGCAGTATTGATCATCCCCATCAACACATTCAGATCAATATCATCCAGCTTATTGATGTATAAACAGCCGCCGCCTGTTTTGTGTTTTCCAAGTATTTTCAAGGCATCCGCATGTTCTTCGATTGCCACACTGATATATAGAGATAAGTTCGCTTTTCGGGGAGAGAAACCGATCAAAAACCAATCCACTTCTCTTCCGGACCGTTCGCTTCTGTATCTTTTATTTCCAAAACCAATAATGGAATTTCCCCACAAAACGGGCTCTTCCCCACTTGCTTTTTTCATCATTTCAACCAATTGGAAGCTATCTTTGCGCTTTAGCTCATCTTCAATTGAATTAATAAAGTCTTCGACACTTGCTGCACTTGGTTTTGTTTTGATCTCCGCCAGTTTTGATTTCTTCTCTGCCATTCTGCTTTCTTATTATACTGTAAAATAGTTCAAATTAATTGTTTTCAAAACTTTAAAACATAGAATAAATCATCCACCGGATTAAAAGTCATTTTAAGTGGAAGTTCGGTGGAAGGAATCAGAACAAAATTATTTTTGGAATAGAATTTACGGGCAGCTTTGAACTGTTCCATGGTTCCTAAATAGACCTGTTTATAATTCAGGCTTTTTGCTTTATCAAGCGCGACATCCAACAAGCCTTTTGCAACACCAGGTTGTTTGCCCCGGAATTCTTTGGTAACGAACATATTTCTTATGATTCCGGTATTACTGTCAAAACAAGTTAATCCGATCGTACCGATAAGCTGACCTTCCAGGAGGGCAACCCAAAACTGATGTCCTGACAAAACATATTCGAAAACCGGCACCCGCTCAGGACTCCTGAATGGAATCTCAAACTCTTGTTGAATTTCATTCATCAACTCATCAATCTCCGACTGATGACGTATTTCGAACGGAACGATTGTATACATCTGATTGCGTTTTGATATAGCTTTTCGGCTTCCTTATTGTTTTTTATCGTTTACATATTCCTCATAGAGTTTCGAAAACATAATGGAATCTTCAAATACTTCATCAACAAGGTAATGATTTCTCAATACTCCTTCCCGCACAAAACCGTTCTTCTCCAATAATCTCAGGGAAGGAACATTGTAGCTGGCAACCAGTGCTTCGATCCTGTTTAAATTCATCTGCTTAAATCCATAATCGATAACAGCCTCAAGAGCTTCAGACATCAAGCCCAATTTCTTATAACTTTCATCTTCCATGGCATAACCGATTTCGGCACGCCGGTGGTCTACATTCCAATTATGGATTCCACAGCGTCCGATAATTGTACCTGAAGTTTTATCCGTTAGCAGGAACAACATAAAACTGCGATTGTAACTCGCATACCCGTTCTTATATTTGTTTTCTTCTTTCAAGAAATCATTTTCCGAACGATGCCCTAAAATCTGTTTTATTTCCTCCTTAGGATAATTCTCAAAAAGGGTTTTCATATCTTCAGGAGAAAGTCCTTTCAAGGTTAGTCTCCTGGTTTCAATTTGCTTAAAATTCATCTCAGTTTTGTTTAACTGTTTATCAATCAGATTGGTTTTTCAAGTTTATTTCGAATGGACATCATTCCATTAATCTGTTACGTATTCCAAAATGTCGCCCGGTTGACAATTCACCCGTGTTTTTTCCAATAATCTTTGCCATAGCTACAGAACAACTCTTCGTTTGCCCGGATATTTCTCAGAGCCTCAATACAAACATTATCGTTTAAGTCTAAGGCAATGCGGGTATTGTTTTTAAATTTTGAAGCAGACAAGCCTTCTGCATCATTGGCATATTTTGCAAAGCACTCTACATTTTTGGAATCCATGATGCTACCGTCCAATAAATTGATAAAATACGCATCATTCCCAGCTTCGGCTCTTGTTTTTGCTTCCAAATCGCTCAGAATTTCTCCTTTAAACAAGGCAATCGTTTCATCTTTGTAGATATCGATAACCGTAAAAAGTCCCTGACCGGAATTTGGAATTTGAGATTGACTTATGTATAAATAATCTGATTCAGGGGCTTCAATTTGATTGTTTGAATTTTTCAAAGTATTGAGGAAATTACGAAGTTTAAATTATTTCTGTTTCAAATTGGTTTTCCATTCCGCTTTCATAATCCGGTAAACCTTAACCGACATACCACTGTAGATCGTTTGTTTTGAAAGTTTCATCCCGTTTTTCAGTGCTACATTCTGCGAAGCAATATTATCAGGGTGAATGATGGAGATCAATGAATCGGCCAGTTGGTTTTGAAAAGCAAAATCCCGGCATTTCTGCGCTGCTTCCAGTGCGTAACCCAAGCCCCTGAATTCCGGCATTAAGGAGTAACCTACCTCAAGCTCTTCCTGTTCATCAACGTTTTGGACCAGCAAACCACATTGACCAACAAACTCGCCCGATCCTTTATCTATCAACACGTTCATTCCACCCATACTGTTCTCATACCTCCACGCAATTTTTTCGAACCACTGGCGGCATTTTACATCTGCCGGATCGGTTTCAGAAAAAGCGAAATACCTGAGCGAATCCGGATCTTCACAAAATCGCAGCCAGGTATCAAAATCTTCCGAATCCAACTTCCTGAAGGATAACCTTTCGGTTTTCTGTCCGAATAAGAGCAAGTCCGCCCTGTCTTTTGCTTTGATCATTTTATCTTTCGTATTTATTGAACCATCTTTTCCGATCCCTCAAAAGAAGTATATTTTGTTTTAAAGATAATATCCCAGATTGAAGTGTAAAACCCAAAGTTACATCCCGGATGTTGATGGTGTAAATAATGAAATTCGGAAGTACATATATATCCTTTTTTTACAAATTTCAGCCAGGATTTCGGCAAGACCGTATGGTTGAGATGTCCGACTGTTCCCCAAAGCGAATTAATCACCAGATAAATGGAAATCCCCGTTGCCGAAAGCGGAAAGAACAATAAAACACCCAGCATCATCAATCCAAAACCAATTGATTCAACCGGATGCAGTACGAAAAGGCTCAACAGATTCGTAGACTCATGTTCGTGATGCCGCTGGTGAATCTTCCGGAAATATGTTATAAAGTGTACCGAGCGATGAAATACATACATTAGCAAATCCATTACCAGTACCAAAAACAAGACTTCCAAAAGGATCCAAAATACATTTTCATTTTCATTCAGGACAATGAAGCCGTATTTCCAAAGATAAACACCGAACAAAAACACAATTGTGTTACATAGAACGGTGATTAAACTCAAAACAACATCCGAACGAAAAACAGGATGCTCTTCTCCCAAACGCTGCTTACCGGGGATGTGACTTAACACGGAATAAAGTCCTAAAGAACAGACATAGATCCCGAAATTAATGATCAATCCATAAATAATTACTTCGAAAATGCCGGCGTTAGAGAATGTTTCGAGGACGGGTTTCATACTTCGGGTTCTTTGTGGTTACGCAGTTATCATTCTGCCGGCAGATAAAGTTTTATTGTTCCTTTTTCAAACAACACGCTATCCAGATGCCCCATTTTCTGTCGATCACTTGTAATTAAATGCATGTGCAAATAGGTATCATGATGAGTAAAAATTGCCTGGTGTTTTGTTGAGAAAAAACCAATTATTTCTGATTGTTCATTTTTAAGCTTGTAGGTTTTCTGTCCCTTATGTGCATCATCCGGTGAACTTACTTTTGCTCCCTTTGGCAAATTCACAATATGAATGGATGCTTTTTCAACCGTGCCGGAAAGCTTGAACATAAAAGGTTCTGAAGAGTTCGTTACTGCTTCAAGATATTGTTCCAGTTGTTGAATTGTCCGGACACTGTCGGGCAAGGTTTGTTCTTTCCATTTCGCGATATTTACATAGCCGAAAAAAGGGGCTTTTATGTCATAGGTCTGTTCAACTTTCATTGTTGTGTTGGAAACAACGGTTGATTTATACGATTTACCGTCCATAATTAAAACTTCTCCCGCCAAATATTCAAGCGGTCCAAGTCCGTAAAGGTTTGTCTTATTGGCAATGGTGTCCAGATTTATGTTTCCGTGGAGTTCTCCTTTCCACATGACATTTTTCATTTCTCCAACAATCTTTACCGTTTCTTGTGCATAGATAGAGCAACTCATCCATGTAAAAACGGCCAATCCGGGAAGTGTGATTTTAAAGTTCATTTCATTCGGTTTTACTATTCTTTGATTTTTAGAGTTGCATACAACATCCTCCAATTACCTTTATCCCATCCGGAAACTGTTTCCAAATGCGGATATAACGGAATTGTCCTTCGATCGGATTTCCAAGCATACTGCCCTTCGTGTCATAAACAACCCCGACAACTGCTGTATCATCAATGATATTAATCTCTTCAATTCTGTCGACCAATTGTTCCACAATTATTTCACCTGCCCGGTGAGAAGCCAGATCCATTACTTTTGTGATCATCTGTCCGCTTGGAGCCAGAAACAATAAATCATCGTGAAGCACTTTATTCAAAAAAGCAAGATCGCTGCTTTTGATTGCTTCTGCCAATTTGTTTTCGAGCTCTGTTATTCTTTCTTTCGTGATCTGCATATCCTTGTTAATTGTGATCCGGATGAATTAATTTTCTTGCCCTGTCAAGGCCGGCTTGGTTATCATTTTGAATTGAAACAAAATAATTTGACTGCCAACTTTGAGTTTTCTCTGCCTGCTTACTTGTAACGGTGTCCCATGGCGGATAAACCCTGATTCCACGCTTTCCTCCTTTTCCGTTTAGCGAAATAATGCCTTTGTCAGCCAGAACAGTTGCAGGAAAAATAAACTGCCCGATGTTATTGCCACTTTTGGAGCTTATTACAATAAAATCAATACCCTCCGAACTATCAAAAGGAGCTGTTATTCCGTTTTGATCCCGTTTCCAAACAGTTACAAACTGCCCTGTTTTTGTCGGAGTGATTTTAGAAGCTCTATGTTCAACTGTCCGTCCGTCCAATTCAAATGAACACGCAGCGTATTCCAAACTTTCTTTATTCAAATTCAGATTTGCCAACTCAAACCCACATTTATCGTAAACCAGTTCTTTGATCATTTTCAGGTCCGAATAAGCAGGGTTTTCAATTGTATTCATTTTCGTTACTTGAATTTTATTTAACGGTAACTTCAGTTCCGAAGTTATTACAATTTCCCGATTTTATAACGCAAAAACGATCTGTTAAACACAAATCGCTTCCGAATGAACAAACAGGTATTAGTGAAGAGAGTGAATTCAATGTTACTACTTCGAATTATTCAGTGCTAAAAGATATTTATCAATATACTGCTGTTTTTCCTTCAATTTGTATTGCTGAATGAAACGCGGATGTTCCAAAATTGTTAAGCAATCAAATAACTTCGCTTCTTTATTCAGTTTCCGAATGAAATCTGCATTTTTCTTTCCCAGCACAAAGACTTCAGAAGTGTCCAATCCCATGCTGATGTGTTTTTTCAAAGAGGCAAGCATGAAATCCTTCACCATTTCAAAAAAAGTGGGATCATCGTAATAATTGGCATTCAGCCATTTGCCATCTTTCAGGCGGATAATGGCCAAAGGAAAGGGTGAATTGATATAAAACTGCTTATAGAAACTTTCTGCTCCTCCGTATTCAGCAATCAGGTCGTATACAAAAACCGAAGAAATTTCGTGTGTATATGCCGATTGCATTTTAATTCCGCAGACACTTTCCAGGCGTTTGGTATCAGTAAACGGTACTCCTGTCACACCGGCTCCATGACGGCTCGGGTTGATCCCGATTATAAATTTCCGCTGTTCGAAATCGTTGTAATATTTCCCGTAAAACTGCTGCATGACATCCATCGTTTCGGGATTATCCAAATACGGATTCATCGCCTGGAAACCTTCCGGTAGTTTCCCCGTGTATTTTAGCCGGCGATTAAATTCAATTACTTTCTCTGCAAAGGTGAGTTGCATAAAATTTCTTTTTTAAATGCGTTCCAGTTCTCTTAATATTTTGACTGCTCTTTTTTTGAATTTATTGCTGTACCTGTCCATCTGATCGATTAAACAAAGCCTCAGTTCATCTTTGAGCTCCGGGTACTTTTTTGTCAGTTTGAAAAGAACCAAAACAGATCTTGATTTGATCGTAACATTGGTTTCATTTGAAAGAAGCCATTGAAACGACAAGTCGATGGCTTTGCCTTCATTTTCCGGTGGAATACCTGCTATGAGCCAAAAGTTAGCAAAAGAAGTTTTATAAACCGGATTCAAATCATCCGTAAAGTCGAGTAAAAAAGGAAGTGCGGCAAACAATTTATCCGGATTTGATATTCCTATTTCACTCAAAAGCCAGAGAAAACGGGAAGCAACTTTGTATTCACCTATTAACAAACCGGAAAGATCTTTTATATCTATGTCCTTTTCTATAATTGATGTAACCCAGAACTTTCGCTCATCTCCATTACTAGCGGGAAGAATAGATTCCAATTCTTTGTAAAATTCCGTATTTGAAAAATCTGTACCCATCTTTTACCGTTTAAAGATAAGGAATTATGGAACTTTGATCGGCTGACAGTCTTGGTCTGCCGTCAATTATTTTGCATTTCTTAATCTTTCATCCATCCTGCGATGCTGTTTCTTTGCCGTGTAAAAGAAGGATTGACTTCATGCTCCATTTCATCACTCCGGAATAACACCATTCGTCCTCCGAGAGGAGAAATGCTAACTTGTTCTCCTCCTTTAGGATATAGTGACAACAAGCCCCCATCCTCTTTTCCCCAGTTTGCATTGAGGTATAAAACAATTGAATATTTTCGTCCTTTTTCATTTTTAAACTGATCAAGGTGACGTTTATAAAAACTGCTTTTTTCGTAGGAAGAATAATGACTTTCAAAGCTTTTTATTGCAGTGAAGCATGTTTTATTCAGGTAAAGAATGAATTTTTCAATTTTATTTAAGTAGATCATTTCAAATGGATTTGTACTTTGTCCGTCAATCCAATTGATTTTATCGCCCCTGATACTAAGGTCTTTTTTGAAATCTCCTTTATTGCCGAGTCCGGAAGGTATCATCACGTCCGAATCACTTAATCGCTGAATATTGGCACTTAAACCATTTACCGTTTCGGGCAGCATGAAATCATTACAGCAGCCGTATTCATTGTCAATAAGCCCCTGGATCAATCCTTCAAATTGATTTTGTTCCCGGATCTCTTCGTAATTCATAGTATTCTGTGATAAAGTTTAACTGCCTGAGTGCATGTCTTACAAAGAGGATCAGTCAAAGAACGTCATTATATTAGTGATTGTGTGCTTTTATTCCGTAAAGTTTTACATAAAACTATCACGTGCAGCTACTTATTAATGTCCTGTTATTTAGTTAACTGAATTTCCATAAAATGCGTCCAATTAGTTCCATCCGAAGATTGTTCCCAAACCCCCAAAAACTCGGTGTCCTGTTTTTTAAATCCGCCTCTAAACCTCAGATTTTCTCCAAGAAAGGTCCAGACTCCATTTTTAAAATCAGCAGTCATAAATCCGGAATTTCCTTTGTTATCGTAATGCTGCATGGTATATAGATTTCTTTGCTTGTCAAATCCAATAATTTCAAGTGTCTCATTTTTATCATCACCAAGCAAAACATTCACTTTGTGCAACAGGAAAAATCCGCCCGGCAGCCATTCGTAGGTATCCGATCCTGAAACTTTGATCTCAGGGCTCTCACCGGATGCAGGAATGGTTCCTGTAGTTTTCCATTTCCCAACAAACCTGTTCAGCTCCTGGTATTCCAAACTCTTATTTTCCATTTTAATTATTCACCATTCCTTTCAATTCAGCATCCTTATTTCTTAGGTCAAGGCCTCCTTCGTAAACCGATTTTAAATTCACAAGAAAAAAAGACCAGCCGGTACTGCATCCGAGCCGGATTTCTTGTTTTGACTCATCATCTGTGGGAATATTCTTTTGGGTTAGCTCCACAATTACATGTTCGTTCTGAACGGACAGTTTAATATCAACCAAGCATTCACCTGCAAAAGTAAACTGAATAAAATCTTTCCCGTTTGCCTCTACAATTCTGCCATGTTCTATTTCATCATATAAATACCAGGACCATTCATAGGTACATCCTTTTTCTATTTGTGCATCACCTTGGATGGGATTTCCATTAGCATCCCTGAAAACCGCTTTACTCAAAAACCAACGTTCAATCTCTGACGATTTTGTCCAGGCAGAGTAAATATCAGCCAATTCTGCTTTAACAGCTATTTTTCTTGTAAAAATTGTCCAGTCAAAATTTTTCATCTAATCCGTTTTTTTATTATTCCACTTCATTATAACTTTCTGATTTTCTTTCACACCCAAACACTTACTTTGATCAATTTCCCGGATTCAATCCCTTCGCTTTTTCTTATCGCAGCTTTTATCGGAAGTAAATAGGTCTTCTTTTTTGTATCGAACCAAATTGCTGTTTCCCATTTGCTTTTGCCAATTTCAGCTGTTGCTTTTAATCTTCCCCAGCCTTCTTCTTCGGATCTCAGAGTTTCCCTGATCTCATGTGCAATACTTTCCGGAAGTGAAATGAAATACCAGCCTCCGGGCGCCGCATGTTGCCAGATATTTTCCAAAAAATCGTATTTAATTTTTCCGAGCATTTTTTTCAGGTCAAGTAATAAACAAGAATCGCTAAGGATTTATCCTTTCACTAAATTCTACAAGAACTAATTTAACGGCATTTTCTGATTGTGGTCAACTTTTAGTTTTTTTCATACCATCCCAACAATGGAAATTTCCAAATTCAACCTTTCTTATCTTCCCGTGTGCATATCCAATGCGACCGGTATTTTTATTTTATATACTCCATGAAATCCATTCTCCTCTACAAGGAAATACACCCAATCATTGAATATTTGAATGTTCTTTGCCAGCGGAACTTCTGAAATGGTCAGATGTTTTCTTAATGAATTGGTTTCAAAAACAGGATTGATAGAGCTTATTGAATAGACTCCCTGCTTAACAGAGAATTCATAAAATGTATTGTTGTGTCGGTCACGAAGCACATCGAATATCCTGCTTCCTTTCGGGAAGGAATAATCCAGATGTTTCAGTGGTTTATTCTGCGCGTCAAAGATGTGAATGGAATCTGAAAACTGGTCAAAAACTACAAGTTTATCGTCAGTTTGAAAAGCCTGGATATTTAATTCTACCGCACGTATTTTTAAATACCAGGTGACCATTGCGTCGAACTCGGGAGAAGAAAAATTAAGTGTCAGCAGATTGCCATCCCAAACCCCTAAAGCAATCATATTTGCATAATCAGGCATAGCCATGTTGTAAATCCGGATAATTGACCAATAATAGCTTCGGGCAACTCCTTCTCCAATTTTATCATGCAAGTGAAAAAAGTAGTCCTTTTGCTTTGTTTCCTTGGTGATCGAAGTTAAAGTGTATTTTCGGTTTCTATTGGTGAAGTTGAAAAAAACATTTCTATCGGAAAAATTAGCTGCACAGGGCTTTACAAGTTCATTAAACTTTTTGATCGATGAAGAAGCTACAATATGAAAATCCGAATCTATCCAAATTTGATACGAACTGTCTTTTGTAAGCAGATGAACGTTGCCAAAGCAGTCTTCGAAAAAAGATTTCGCATCTATTTTCCCCAAATCGAATTTCATGAAAGTCGTATCCTGACCTTCCATGCTTAAGAACTTTTTTCCTTTGGCAGATTTAATGGTAAGGATAAAATCATTGAACGGAAGGTAATCGATTACGTTGGTATTCTTCTGATCAATCACCCGTTCCATTCTTTTGGAATTTATGACTACTTCCGGAATAAGGCTGATTTTTTGTGTTAGGATGAAATTTAGAAAAAGGGTGTCTGAGACTGATTTGCCTGAGATTGAGAAGTATTTGGATTCATATTCGGGATGAGAAATACGTAAAATGGTTCCATCCGTTATTTTCATTGTAAAACTTCCGGCAAGATCACATGTTACCTCGCTTCCCGATAAAGTATCGTCAATAGATGCTCCAATCAAGGGATTATAATCGGAGTCGGTCACTGTTCCTAGCAATACCTGACTTTGTAAAGTACCGGGTATAAGAGCCACAAGTAAGATTAGTAA
>CAMPIU010000067.1 GCA_946886545.1 uncultured Flavobacteriales bacterium
TCACGAAATCCACTTTTGTGCACTTCAAAGTGAGTTTGCAAAATCTTTCTTCAGGCAATTGGAAATCAAAGGAATGGATCTTTCGACTTTTTACTTTTGGGATGGAAAAAAATTAAACAAACGCTCAACCGCAGCCCTGAAAGTTTTGAACTATTTGCGCTTTCCCTTTACTCTTGGTAAAATAGGGTGGATCTGTCCTCGCTTTATCCGGGATGGAATTTACAACATGATCGCAAAAAGAAGAATGCGATTAGCTCCCGCTTTTTGTGCACTTCCGACTCCCGAGCAGGCTGTCCGGTTTTTGTCCCAAAAAAGTTTTTAATTGTTACTTTCTATCAAGGATCTCATAAATAAAACCAGATGTTAAAATCTGAGTCTGATTTGTGTAAATTCTTGTTAATATCATTCTGAAAAGAGGACTCACATAGGAAATACTTTAACTATTTTTGTCTTATGAGAATATCTGCTTCGATTTATTCGGATAAGAAACGTGATCTGTCGGAAACGATCAGGGACCTGGCGGCTCACCATGTCGATTTGTTACATGTTGACTGCAATGACGATCCTTCTGTTTTTGAAGATATCAGCAAGATCAGAACCTGGTGTACCATTCCTATTGACTTGCATATTATTACCAAACATCCTTCCAAATACTTTGATTTGCTGCGCGCAGTTCCCGTGGAATATGTAACCTTTCAGGTGGAAGACCTGGAAGAAGAATTGGTGATTCCTTCGGATATTAAAGGAAAAAAAGGATTGGCAGTCATCACTCCGACCTCCATCGAAGCATTTGATCAATACAACAACTTCGACTTTATTTTGATCATGGCTACCATTCCGGGACAAAGCGGGGGTGTTTTTGATGCCGTGAACTTTAAAAAGATCCGCGATTTTCAAAAGAAATATCCGTCTAAATCGGTTCATGTGGATGGTGGAGTAAATGGTGAGGTTTCATTTATCCTAAGAAACATGGGGGTTCATACTTCTGTGTCGGGTTCTTACTTGTTTAATGCTCCGAGTGTCGGACATGCATTGATGGATTTGACCAAGCGAAATGTAGATTCCCAGTTTTTGGTGAAAGACTTCATGATTCCGTTGACCGAATCTCCGGTTATCGGGGAAGAATCTTCGTTATTACAGGTTTTAAATGCAATTGAAGACGGGAAGTTAGGCTTCACTTTGGTCGTTAACCAGGGAAAAGATTTAAACGGATTGATCTCCAATGCGGATATTCGCAAGAGTTTGATTCGCACAAATGGTAATTTGAATTCGGAATCTATTTCTGAGATCATGAATTCCAAACCCTTGGTTATCCAGGAAACAGCAACAGTAAACGACTTACTGCAACAAATCAAAAAATATACTTTCCCGATTCTTTATTTACCCGTTGTGGACGGAAATAATAAGGCAAAAGGGATTTTAACATTCGTAAACCTGATTAAAGGGGAAATATGATCATTCATTTAAAAAAATCAGTAAGTTCAACTGATGCAGCCAGATTAGCTGCAGAGAACAAAGCATTTCACCTGGTTTCTCAGGGAATCAATGTGTTGGTTACCGGTTCAGGAGTAAAAGAAGTTCCTGTAGCTTTGGAAGCATTTACAGAAGAGCATTGGGTGTTCCCGAACGATATGCAGCTGGCATCCAGGAATTACCGCTCTGAAACAAGGGAAGTAAAAATCGGGAATGTAACAGTTGGTGGAAAAACCGGAAACACCATTATGATTTCCGGACCATGTTCGGTTGAATCCGAAGAACAGATCAGGGAATCTTCCGAATTGTTAAAATCTTTGGGATTAACGTCACTTCGCGGAGGTTGTTACAAACCGAGAACAAGTCCTTACAGTTTCCAGGGGCTTGGATTGGAAGGATTGAAATTGCTTGCTAAAATGCGCGAGGAATATGGTTTTACAGTAGTTACTGAAGCCAGAGATGCAACACATATAGATGAAATTATTGAACATGCAGATGTGATCCAGGTTGGAGCAAAAGCAATGTATGACCAGGGAATTCTTCGTGCGTGTGCAAAAACACAAAAAACGGTTTTGATCAAACGCGGTTTCGGAACAACATTGCAAGAGTTTGTTCAGGCTGCAGAGTTTGTTCTTTCCGGTGGAAATGAAAATGTCCTTTTGTGTGAAAGGGGAATTCGCACCTTTGAAACAGGAACGCGTTTCACCCTGGATCTATGTGGAGTTGAGTGGTTGAAACACTACACCAATCTTCCGGTTATCTTAGATCCGAGTCACGCAATGGGCTATGCCTACGGTGTTGCAGGATTATCACGTGCTTGTGTCGCTTTGGGTGTTGACGGATTGCTTGTTGAAGTTCATCCGAATCCGAAAGTTGCCAAGTCGGATGCTTCCCAGCAGCTGAATCACGATGAATTCAAGCACTTATTACAAACACTCAGCCCGATTGCCTCAAGCGTTGGCTATAAATTGGTTTAATCTTGTTTTTAGAACAAAATATAAAAGGCCTTTGCGCAAAGTTCGGTGTCGATTTTTATCAGATGCTGAAAGATTTCGACGTAGACGGCGTAACAGAATTATCCATCCTGGACCTGGAGGCAATTGCAGAAGAATACGAAGTGGACTTCTATTCGATGTTGTTCAAACCTTTGTTCATTTTCGATCATTTGAAGGTCAAAATCCAAAAAATTAAATTGCTAATTTTGGATGTGGATGGCGTGATGACTGATGGCGGAATGTATTATACAGAAGCTGGCGACCAGGTGAAAAAATACAATTCCAAAGATGGAATGGCTATTATCAAAGCCCAGGAAAAAGGCTTGCTTTGCGGGATTATTTCCTCTGCATTTGTTGATCAGATGGTTCGAAACCGGGCCGACACTTTAGGAATAAAACACGTATACGTGGGTCGGGAACAAAAGATCATGATCCTTAAACGCTGGTGCGGGGAATTGAATATTTCCCTGGATGAAGTGGCAATGATCGGTGATGATGTGAACGACTTATCGATTATGCGGGAAGTCGGATTGAGCGCGTGTCCGAAAGATGCCGTTCAGGAAGTTAAGAAAGAAGTAGATATTGTATTAACTAAAAATGGTGGGACAGGAGTTGTGAGAGAATTCATCGACAACTTTCTTCTGTCAGAACCAATAAAAGAATATTAAACAACGACATGAATCAAGTGAAATTAGGCATCATCAGAGAAGGTAAAGTACCACCTGATAAGCGAGTTCCACTCACTCCTAAACAGTGTAAGTTGGTTGAAATGAAATTTCCACACGTTAAAGTTCTTGTTCAAACAAGCGAAGTTCGCGCATTTAAGGATGAAGAATATGTGGCAGAAGGGATTGAAGTGGTAAAAGATTTGGCAGATTGCGACATTATTATGGGCGTGAAAGAAGTGAATATCGAGGATCTGATTCCCCGGAAAAAATTCCTTTTCTTTTCTCACACCATTAAGAAACAACCCTACAACAGGAACCTTTTGCGTGCAATTTTAGAGAAGAAAATTCAACTGATTGACTACGAAGTTCTCAAATCCAGGGAAAACAAACGCATAATCGGTTTCGGTCGTTATGCGGGAATTGTTGGAGCTTACAACGGGATTCTTGCGTTTGGTGAAAAAACAAATTTGTTCCATTTGAAACCTGCCAACGAATGTGCCGGAAGAAAAGAAATGGAAGAGGAATTGCATAAAGCCACTTTCCCCGACAATATGAAACTGGTACTCACTGGTTTCGGAAGGGTAGGTTATGGCGCACGCGAGATCATGGATTTATTGCCGTTTACTGAGGTGAGCCCGGAAGAATTCTTAACTGAGAAGTTTGATACTCCTGTATTTACACATTTGGAAATAGAGGACTATTATAGAAGAAAAGACGGAAAACCCTTTGTTAAAGCTGAATTCTATAGCACGCCTGAGTTTTACGAATCAAGTTTTGCGCGTTATTCGGAAGCTGCTGATATCTACATCGCCTGTCATTTCTGGAGTAATAAATCTCCTTATATCCTGACGGCTGATGATCTGAAATCAGACAAGAATAAAATTAAGGTCATTGCAGATGTTTCCTGCGATATCCAGGGACCGATAGCTTCAACACTTCGCGCTTCAAAAATTGCAGATCCGTTTTACGGTTACGACCCGGAAACTGGTCAGGAGGTTGGATGGAACCAAGCCGGAGCAATCATGGTAATGGCGGTAGATAACTTGCCTTGTGAATTGCCAAAAGACGCTTCCGAAGACTTTGGAAACGAATTAATAAAATCTGTTTTCCCGCATTTATTCGGGGAAGATCCGGATAACATTATCGGAAGAGGTTCAGAGACTGATTTAAATGGTAATTTAACCCCGAATTTTGCATATCTGAATGATTATGTAAACCAGGTGACGGCTTAAAAATCAGAGATGGAGATACAGAAAGGCGATAAGAAGATAATCAAAGGCTGGGTAATGTACGACTGGGCAAACTCAGTTTACAACCTGGTTATTTCATCTGCCATTTTTCCTATTTTCTACGATACGGTAACTACAAAACAGTATTTATCAGGAAAACCAGAGAATATAGGTAAGCCATGGACAAGTTTGGATTTGGATCCTTCGAAGCTTGCAGCCGGTGAAGAGGCGATGGTTGACTTTTTTGGAATGCATATTCCGAATTCGGCTTTGATGAGTTTCGTTCTTTCCGCATCTTTTCTGATTGTATCTTTTTCATCTCCTTTTTTATCCGGAATTGCCGATTACCGTGGGAATAAGAAGCGTTTTCTTCAGTTTTTCTGTTATTTGGGTGCACTTTCCTGCATGTCGCTTTATTTCTTTACGGACCTGATGCGTGACGGTTTGCTGGAAATTGCCATGTTGTCCTTGTTCTTTGCCAGTATCGGCTTTTGGAATAGTTTGGTCTTTTACAATTCGTATTTGCCCGAGATTGCTCATAAGAAAGACATGGACAAGATTTCTGCACGTGGCTTTTCCATGGGATATTTAGGCTCGATGGTCTTGTTGATTATATGTTTGGTTCTGATCCAGGTTCCGATTTTTGATTTTTTTGATGATCCGGCTACATTGGATGTGAAGGAAGCAATGCCTGTTAAATACTGTTTTATCCTCGTTGGCCTTTGGTGGGTTGGTTTCTCCCAATTTACCTATCGGGTTTTGCCTAATATCACTTCCAACCGGGTGAAAGAAAAAGGCTATATCTGGAAAGGATTCAAAGAATTGAAAGGCGTATTCTCCGAATTTCAAAAGACCAAACGCTTGAAACGCTACCTGACTTCTTTCTTTTTCTTCAATACAGGAGTTCAAACTGTGATGCTAATGGCTACTTTCTTTGCGAAGAAAGAAATTGATTGGCCGGTTAAAGATGGAAAGGTAGATGACAGTGGATTGATCATTGCTATTTTATTGATCCAATTATTGGGAGCAGCCGGAGCCTTTTTGATGTCACGTTTATCCGGAAGAATTGGAAATGTGAAAACATTGGGAATTTCAATCGTGATTTGGCTGGGAGTTTGCGCTGCAGCATTCGTTATTGAAACTCCTTTTGAGTTTTACTGCCTGGCTTGTGCTGTCGGAATCGTAATGGGTGGCGTTCAGGCTTTGGCCCGTTCTACTTATTCCAAATACCTTCCTGAAACAGAAGACCACGCAAGTTATTTCTCATTTTATGATGCAACGGAGAAAATCGGGATTGTAACCGGGACACTTTTCTTCGGTCTAATGGAAATTGGCTTCGAATCCATTCGCTATTCGGTTGTTTCGGTAGCATTCTTCTTTATCGTTGGCTTATTGATGCTTTTCCGAATCCCGAAACACGAGCGCACGGATTTGGAAGGGGTTTATGATTGATAATTCAAGATCTTTTCTTACTGTTGTATGATTAATCGTCTTTATTTTATTGATATTCTAAGCATTTCACTTCCTTTTGAATTACTTATCCTAAGAACATAAACTCCCGTTTTCAGTCCTGTTTCAAATGAAACCGTTTCCTCATTTGTTTCTATCCATTGAAGTGTCTTTCCCTGTAAATCCGAAAGTTCCAGTTGATTGCTTCCGGTTAGGCCGGAACCTTGGAAACTGCCGGCATTAGGATTTGGAATAATTTGAACCGAATTTTCCATTCTCTTACTGGAAAGTACAGATGAATAGCGAATACTTCCGTTCAGATCTACTATTTTCAATCGATAATAAGAAATTCCCTGAATTGGATAAGAATCTGCGAACTGGTAAAATTGCTTTTGATCGCTGTTTTCTTTTGCGTCAACGATTCCAAGCGATTCGAAGTTACTTCCGTTATCCGAACGTTGAACGGTGAAATAATCACTATTTTCTTCACTTTCCGTTTCCCAAAGCAGAAGAGAGGTAAGGTCTGAATGTTGTAGCCTGAGATTTGTCAACCCAACAGGCAATGCCGTCAAACAGTTGTCCATGTCTGATTGGGAAATTGTTACGCAAATGGTTCTGCCACAATCCAGGCACTGGGTCGGACTGGTAGGTGTATGACCTGTTAGAAAATATTCTCCTGCAAGTGTAATTGGGATGGAACCCGTAGAACCTCCGTTAATTGTTTCTGAAAATCCTCCCGGACCTGTGATCTCAATTGTTGATGAGCCGCTGAAACTACTGGATGAACAATAATTAACATCCGCAGTAAAAAACAGGTCAGCTCCAACACAAGTTACATAATTGCTTGCAGTTGGCAAAGCAGTAGGTACTGCTATCGGAGCAAAGGTAGGACCATTAAAATAATGACTGCAGCTTGTTGCTCCGTAATAGCTCCAGGATTGACCTGAATTATTGGTTGCCAAACCATAAAAGCCACGACTGAATTGAGAAGGTAAGGAATTGGAACGGAACAGATAGCCGTTGCATCCGGGATTAAGATCCATTGTCCCTCCGCAATCTACGTATCTGCTTCCGGAATATCTCCAACCGATCGTGGCAGTTTTTCCGGCTGTTGTAACTTTACTAAGGCCAAAGGATTGGGGAGTTGTTCCTTCGTAATAATTCACATTGATACTTGAAGTTGGAGCTTCCCAATCGGTAATGCATTCGTAAACTACGGCGTATGCATTGTTGCCGGATTGCCAGTCAAGACATTGCTGGTCACCTCCTTCTGAATTACATAGATCGAAATTAGTAGTAAAATTACTTCCTGATAAATTCTGACTTCCAAATACGGTACTTTGCGAATTGAAAATTTCAACTCCGCGTTCCGCCTGGTTCACACTTCGTTTAACGGTTGAGAATGCTGTGCTTTGTGTTGTTGCGCTGCTTGATCCAACACCATCGTCGTTATTGTCTTCACCGTATCCACACATTTTTGAAAATGAAATTCCACAAGGGATCATCTCGTTGCCTGAAGTAATCACCGGGTAATCGATAGCTAAATAACGTCCCGGATTGGTCGTTGTAATTCCGGCTGTACAGCTTGCGGTTTGAGCATACCGGATCCTGAATTTGAAACTGGAAGTAAAGTATGTACTGTTTACCATTATTCCGGAAGCAGCTGTTGTTCCTGTCGCAGCAGTGTAGAAATTACCCGGAGAAGAAGTAGATTTAAAAACGGTCAGGCAAACGCGCGACCAGGCACTTTCAGTTAACCATTTGGTATTCGTGGAATTGCTGGTACACATATCGGTATTGGTAGAACTAATGTCCATTTGCATGATCTGTGTCCAGCTTGTTCCTCCGTTGGAAGAAAAATCCAAAAACGCAGCATTTCCTGTACACGATCCCCAGCCATTTGTTTGACCGCAAGATGTTTCCGACGGAAAAAGCCAGAATTGCACCTTGAATCCTTCTACTGCAGACATGTTAAAAGAAGGAGAAACTAAAGTCGGACTGCTTTGTCCGCGAAGTACTGCATAACTTAAATTTTGGGTCACATTTGCTCTTCCGTCAAAGTTTGCTCCCAATTTACCACCGGCTGAAGAGTTTGCTAAGTTCCCGATACAAAAACCATTAGTTGCTGTACAGCTTCCGGAGCAATTGGGTTGAATTAATCCGGCCTTTGCCCCATAGGCATCAGCTGTCGGAACGGCTCCTGCAGTTGTAGCACTTGGCGCCCCTGCAAAAGCCCAACCACTTGGCAGTCCTGCAGTGGACCAGGTAGTTGTTCCCACAAAATCAAATGCCTGACGAATTCCCGCTGCCGATTCAAAAGAACCGGGTTGCGAGCAGGGACTTACACAGGTAGCACTATGAGAGACATCAGAGGGACAATTAATACTTGTCTCACCGGCATCAACAACGCCATTTCCGCATGTCGGACACTGGGCAAATAATAAAAATGGTACAAAAAGAATGGGTAATAGAATCGCAAGAGTAGTTTTCATTGGAGAGTTGTAGTAGTGTGTATCCAAAAATAATAAAAAATTACTGATTCTATCATTTCATTTTAACAAAGGGAAGGGAAGATCTCAGCAATGGACTTCACGTATTTGTGAATTTGAATTTCTAAATAATATGCTATAAAAAAGGTGGGAATTTAGTACTGCAAAGGTGAAGCGTAGATAGAGGGAGTATAGAGCGACTATAGAGCGAGTATAGAGCGACTTTTGTTAATAATTTAACACGCGGTTTTACTGGGTTTTGAAATACAATCAACTGATTCTGGAGAAAACTAAGTATTAAAGTCCTGATCTTAACATCCAATTATTTCTTCACAATAATGAGAAACACCAGAATACTCGAACTGACACAAAAAATTAAACAAAAAAAAGACCAACATTTCTATTGGTCTTTCTAACATTAATGAGCTTCTTCTTCCGGATCCGGAGGGAATAATTTCTCCGCGTCTTTAATGTTTTGCATGCGGTCAATGAAATCTTCCAATTGAGAGATCGTCAATTGCTTCGCAATAATCTTTTTGTCTTTATCCAATACGAAAATGCGCGGCGTTGCATAAATATCGTAAGTATCATGATAATTCAATGACTCCAGTGTCGTGTATTTCGGAATGAATTGTCGCGGATCAGCAGTTGCATCCTCAAACAATTTTTTGGTTAAACCTACATTAATGAATGTCAGCTTATTATCGCGGATGAATTTTTTCCACTTTTCAAAATCCTCATTTGTCGCTTTACCCACAGAGAAAATTTCTACGTTGCGTGCTTTGAATTTTTTCTCATACAATGTCTGTAATTTCGGAGTTGTCTTTTTACAATGTCCACATTCAGGATCCCAGAAGTAAAGAATGGTGTAATCACTTTTCAGACTGTAGAAATCTCTCCAGTTAACATCAGTTGTGTCTCGCAAAATAATGTTTGGGGGACGAACACCCTGAACCAGGTTCATACGTATCTTATTCTCATCACACAATTCTTTCAATTTCTCCTTGTCCTTCATCCAATAAGCCATTGAATTTCCTTCAGCATCATTTTGACAGTAATAACGGTTTACCATGAAAACATATACTTTGTCCATTCCCATAATATTGGATTTGGCGAATGTATTCGTAACGTAATCCACAGAATATTTAAACATCTCAGATTTCTTGTCTAACTGCTCAATGAAAGGAAATGCAAATGCTAAAAAAGTATCCGGATGCTGTACCAGCATGTTTTTTCCAAAGAAATATTCCATTTTTGAACCGAAAACAGGAGTATTCACAAGGCGGTCATCCTTCAAATCGATATTGTCCCAGTAATGCGCACGGTAATATTGATATCTGAAATTTTCATTGATCACTTTCCCGTTTGCGTCTTTCGGAGCTTCGGGAACCACCACATCCATGGACATTTTAATGATTTTGGCAACCAGTTTCGTAGGATTGTTCTTTTGCAAATCTGTCTGGTAGGTAGCAACCAACTTGGAAACGGAATCCATTTGTTCGCCCAAACGTTTATATTGAGCATCGCCGTCTTTAAATTTCTTGCGTTCTTCAGAATAAGCAGTTGCTACTTTTCGCTGTTCCTGCAGGTAGTTGATATAAGCTACAAAAACTTTATTCTCTTCGGATTTCTTCACTTTCATATTGGAAATGAAATCAGGAGCTTTTGTCTCAATATTGATGTCTTCCTTGTTGTAAATAACCTCGAAGTATTTCTGGCCGGGCATTAACAGTGCTACGATTCCGGGTTTTAGATCCGGTTTTGCGTTAAATTCTACGACTCCACCTTTCATTTCTGCGGTATCTGCATAAA
>CAMPIU010000068.1 GCA_946886545.1 uncultured Flavobacteriales bacterium
CACTCCTGCATCGAACCAAATCCGGTGTTTTTTTGATAACTGAATCCCGGCGTTGGCTTCGTAGATGTTTTTTAAAACTCCCGGTTCGGAACTCAGATTCGCATTGGAATAAGTCCCGGCCATGAACGCAAGGTTCGCCCGGACTCTGTGTTGCTCAAAATTCACTTTGATAAATCCAAGGTTGATTCCCAGTGTATTATGTCGGTTATGCGAAAACATAAAATCAGGCCGTTCATGGTCACTCGGATTTCCAAAATCATACCCATAATAGGTCTCTAGATATGCACTCACCACAATTTTCTTAAAAACAGAATCTTTCTGGGCCATCAAAGTGGTGCTCATTCCCAACAAACCGAACAACAGTATTTTCATACTGCAAAGATGCAACAAAGAACAATTTCATCACAGACTCTTGAAAAAAGAGTGTAGAGTATCGGTTTACTTCTAGAGTTAAGTAATCTATATCGTTTCATCCGGATCAGTCTTTTGTCTTTTTGCAGGATTTTCGACCGATTGGCTTGCTTGCAGCGCCTGTTGAATCTGCTGTTGCTGGAACTGAGCGAATTGCTGCTGGATCAGTTGCAGCTGCTGGAGCAATTGCGCCTGGACCTGATCAGGCTGCATCTGTATTTGCTGTACTGCCTGTACCTGTTGCTGCTGGTTGAAAAGCTGAACCTGCTGGTGCGCTTGCTGAACAGCGTGTGCCAATTGCGGCGGAGCCTGTAAAGTTTGAGGTGGTGCCTGGACTACTTGAGGTGGCGGTGCCTGTACGTTTTGCTGCGGTGCCTGATCCTGAGAAACCTGCTGCGGTGGAGCCTGGGGCTGTTGCACAGGTGCTTGCGGAACAGGAAGATAATCTATTCTTGCAATCACATCATCGACATCTGTTTGGGGAATCGGTGCTGTGGGATCTTTTTTTCCGTGTGGATTCTTTAATACCAGATTTTGTACGGAAGATGCCGGGAGAATAATATAGACATGATCTTCGATTAAACCCAGGAAAGCCGCGTTCATCAGAGCATCATCATTTGCATCGACCGACAAATTCTGACTGCTTACCGCATCTTTTTTGGTGGTAGCAGTAGCTGCAGCATCGCTCCCAACAGCCAGGATCATATTCGCATATGGTTGAGAACCAGGCCCGGGAGGCATTAACGTTTGAGGCTGTGTGTGACCGAGCAGCTGGAATCCGATATTGGCATCTTTGTCGTCCAGTCCCTGGTAGGAACCTCCTCCGTAACTCTGTGCAGCAGCTTTTTCAAGCAAGGAGGGCCACACCGGTACCGGATGTCCTCCTGATATCTTCGCGGGCACATCCAATTGCTGCTGAGCATATAAAAATTCCTTTTGCCCTGTACCTATATCCAGGATTGGAATCCAGCCGGATATCGTAACCAATTGTGTCTGTGCTCCGATTCCGGTATTGATATTTACCGTGTTTCCCAGTTCTACCTCGTAATCCTGTCCGTTCTGCCGGATCAGCGAAGCAATGTGGCTGTTCCAATGATTCGACATCGTCATGGCCATCATCGGAGCAATGAGCCAGCAATCCCCCAATTCGCCCTGGGTAATATCTTTAGCATCAGGTGCCTGGTTATTGTAAGCATTTCCGCTCACTTCCAGGAGTTCTGTATTGTTCCGGTCATTCAGAATGTCAGTCGGTTTAGGATGAGGATCACGGGCAAGTTCAGGTTCCGGGTCATAATATGCATCATTCCCAACCGGGATGTAAAAATCGGTTCCCGGCGGAGTGAGCGGCTGAAGCTGCATATACTTCATGTCGCCGGTGAATCCAACCACCAAATACACCTTCCCTACCTCTGTCTTCGGGAATCCGCTGGACCTGGCATGTGGAGACACGTTTCCGGTATTGGTCCTATGTCTTCCCTCCTCTTCGTGATTGACCCGGTAAGCTGTTCCCTGGTTCAGTTGTAATTGAACCGGAGCTTCGCTTGTTTGTTCTGCTTCGTTTTGCTGTTCTGTCTCCACGGATTCAACCGGTTTGGTAAAGCGTACTTTTTTACCAATTGCATTCTCACCCGCCAACTTTTGCAGCTGTACGATCTTTTGTGCTTTCGGACTTTCGTTAGCAGTTTTCTGTAATTTTCTCTGAACGATTGCATCCGGACGATTATCCAGAAGCTGAAAAGGAGCTTGTTCGGCATTTCCTTTAGATTGCTTGTCTTCCGATTGATTGCCTGAGGCTTGTTCCTTATTAACGTGAGTGTACATGCACGGGTAATTGTGAATAGTTGTTTCGAATATACTGATTCCTTGGAAAAATACAAGCGGGATTTTACTATCCAAGAGATTACATCCAATAGTTTATTTCTGTTTCTTTTTCTTTGCTTTAAACGGCCACCGAAGTTTCAGGTTCCTCATACTCTCGTCAAAGTCACCCGCTCCATTTTCAACATGAAGCAATACAGAGTCTAATCGCTTAATATATTCCGGATCTGTGAACAAAACCCGAACCAAACCCTGCCCGTTTTTCAGATTTTCAGACATCGCTTGAAAATTTCCTGAAATGATGGCTAAACTATCCGTGAGTGTCCGGATATTGACAATCGTATGCTCGAAGTTATTTCTCAAAGCCGTGTCTTTCAGAAGTAATCCTGCAGTCCCTTTACCCTCATTTACCGAACGAACAATATTCCTGAGATCACCTGTAATAACCGCTGTATTTTCGCCGGTATACCTGAAATGGGCAATTGCTGACTGAACATTCTCTGATACCGTTGGATCAAGCAACAGATTCAGTAATGATTGGTCGTTGTTCAGTTTCCCTGAAAGCGCTCTTAAATCTGCTGATATGGCGTTTAAATTTTGATTAGTGTTGTTCATAGTCCGAAGGGTAGCATCCATTTCTACGGTTTTCAAGCTTAGCAGTTTGTCTCCATCTTTTATAATGGATGCATTGCTGTGGGATGATTGAATGTTAATGAGTTTATTTCCCATTAAACCATCCGTACCAATGACCGCTACCGCATCCTTCCGGATAAACCGGCAGGCATCAGAATCAATCGACATCAGGACCATAACGGATGTATCGCTCATTATTTCGATCTGGTCAACCGTGCCGACATCAATTCCTGCAAAACGCACGCTGTTTCCTTTCCGGAGACCGTTGACATTATAAAATTCGGCTTTAATCAAGACCGTGGAACCGAATAGCCTCTGTTTGCTGCCAACATAATAAAGTGCCGCAATGATTCCAAGGGAACCGATCAACACTATAATTCCTAACCTGATATTTCTACTTGTTTCATTTTTCATGGCTCAAAAAATTTTCGCACAGCTTCATCCCCGGATTGCCGGAGTTGCTCGTAAGTACCTTCTTCATAACATCTTCCCTCGATCAGCATAATAATCTTTTCTGCAACCCTTTTCACACAATTCATATCATGAGATATGATAATCGAAGAAGTTTGGTATTTGCGCCCGAGTTCAACAATGAGATCACTAATTTCCCTTGCTGTAATGGGATCGAGTCCGGTTGTCGGTTCATCGTATAGTATAATTTCTGGTTTAAGGATAAGCGTTCTCGCCAAAGCAATTCTTTTCCGCATTCCTCCCGAAAGTTCAGACGGCATCATATCTGCGGTGTGAGGTAAACCTACATTGGCAAGCGCCTCCTCGACAAGCAGATTCACTTCTTTTTCCTGCATTTGCCTGCGGTGTCTTCGCAAGGGAAATTCCAGGTTCTCCCTGACCGTCATAGAATCGTACAATGCAGTGCTTTGAAAAAGGAATCCTACTCTGGCACGCACTTCATCCATTTCATGAAGTCCGATTCCCGACATATTCCGCTGCAACACATGGATAACTCCCGAGTCCGGTTTAATCAAACCGATAATGCATTTAATTAAAACGGATTTTCCGGAACCGGATCTCCCAAGAATAACAATATTCTGACCTTTCTCCAGGATCATACTGAAATCCCGAAGTACCTTATTGTTCCCGAATGATTTGCAGACTTTTTCCAGGCGAACGACAATGCCGCTGTTTACCGGATCCTCAATATGTTCGTTTTGTAAACTCATACCAATTGCAACAAATCTGTAATCTGAACAGCTACCAGATCAAGTATAAATACCAGTAATGAGGAAATAACTACTGCAGCGTTAGCCGACCAGCCAACACCTTCCGTTCCCCGTTGTGTTGTGTAACCTTTATAGCAGCCGACTATGCCAATTGCAAAACCGAAAAAGAACGTTTTTACAATTGATGGGATAATATCTCCGAAAGAGAGAGAATCGAGTACTTGTGCCCAATAAAGATTCCAGCTGATCGAACCGCGTATATTTACACCAAGATAACCTCCGTAGAGTGAAATTGCATCTGCAAAAACAACCAGTAAAGGAACCATTAATGTAACTGCGGTTACCCGTGTTGCAACCAAATACTTAAAAGGATTAGTTCCCGAAACCTCCATGGCATCAATCTGTTCGGTCACTTTCATCGAACCAAGTTCAGCCCCGATTCCGGAACCTATCTTTCCGGCGCAGATTAATGCAGTTATCACCGGAACAATTTCCCGCACAAGAGAAACAGAGATCATTCCCGGCAGCCAGGCTTCGGCTCCAAATTTAACCAGTGTTGGACGTGACTGGATCGTAATTACCAAACCGATAATAAAGCCGGTTATTATTACAAGTCCCAGAGACTTGTAACCGAGAAAAAAACACTGGCGAAGCATTTCCTTAAATTCATAACCCTTTCGAAAGGATACCCCGAAAAATCTGAGAGTAAACCGGCTTATATCTCCGATCTCGGTCACAATTCTTTTTAAGTTCTCAGACATGGCGCTATTACTGGGAAATGCTCTTCAGCGCATTGAATTCTTTCAGAGACATTGTATCTGAATCCGTAGTTATCCACGACGATCCATCCAATTTATAAACCTCTGCTTTCAGACCAAAAGTATCTCTTAAATAGTCCTTTAGTACTCTAACCGTCATCTCCGGTGTTATAACCAGCATTCCATTATGGTTCTCTGTTCTGCAATCCCCTACTGTAAAACCACTATTGCGGACTATTTTTTCGGAATGCGGGCCATCTTCAGTATTTGGTTTGGCATAGAATTCAAGTTTCAGGTTCTTGAATTCATTGCTGAAAAACTCTCGGATAGCGAATACTTTCCGGTGGTTATTGATTTCAATCTGAATAGTTTCCATTTTGTTTGTTTTTATGATATATCGGATGATCTTGAATCCGGCAAGTAAGCTGAACTCCAGTTACAATCGGTTAAATTTCAATACCAAAAGTCATGAATACTGACCACCAAAACAATGACCCTAGTCAGACTGCAAGTTGACTTTCCGCATGTAAATAACAATTCAATCCGGAGCCCTTCAGTTAATTCAATTCAAATACCATCATATACAAGTGAATGATAGACAAATAATTGACTTATGTCACTGATTTATGATAAGCGTCATATTCATTGATCCCGCAGATCACTTTCTTTGTAAAGACAACATGAAATTCAAACGAAATGAAAATAAGAACCCTACTTTTTATTTTATTACTGGCCGCAACAAGTGTATATCTTTTATTGTCAAAAAAAGATATACTGGCCCCAGAAGATTTCGCAGAAGCTCTCAAACGAGGAGAGAATACTATTCTCATTGATCTACGGTCCGTCAATGAATTTTCAAACGGGCATATTTTCGGTGCCACTCATATCGATTTCGGGTTGTCAACATACGAATGGCGTTTCGCTGAACTTGACACAGAACAAAACCTGTTCATCTATTGCAAAGATGGGAAACGAAGCAAAGAAGCTGCCATATATCTGGAATCCCAGGGTTTCAATTCCGTAACGGTACTTAAAGGAGGTCTGAAAGCCTGGTTGAATGAAGGATATACCTTAACACCGGAAGAGTTGATTCCACCTAGGGAATTAACATTTGTGGGCTTTAACAGAATCCTGGACATGGAGCATTTGGTAATCGTAGATTTTTATTTGCCAGGTGATCAGAATTGCAGAACGATTGAACCGGTGCTGGACGAACTTGCAATTACCTACAGTGGGAAAATTAAAATTCTGAGAATTGACATGGATCATTACACCTACTTGGCTGCTAAAATGGAAATAGAATACACACCTACCCTGCAGCTTTATGAATATGGCAATCTGTGTGAGGTACTTAAAGGAATAACTAATAAAAAGCGTATCGAAGACGCTTTTCGCCTGAAAGAATATACGGCAACTGCTTTTTTTAATCAAAAACGAAAAAAAACTGAAAATGAGTCTGAATAAAGAATGGCATTTGAAGAATAAAATGCCCAAGAACGCAACTGAAATCGAGCGGGAAAACTGGCATCTGGAACACGAGAAGAATTGTGACTGTCGCCCGATGCCTGCCAGATTAAAGGAAAAAATACAAAAAAAATCAAAACCTGAATCTTAAGATTCCTATTTACAAGGAGATAACAAACCTATAATACTTGAAAAAATGAAAATGATAATCTATAGCTTTCATGCATTTGAACAGCCATACTTCGAAAAGGTCAACAGGAACAACCATCAGTTATTATTTTCGGAACAGAGGCTTTCTGAAAAAACCGTTTCACTATGTGAAGGGTTCGATGCTGTAAGTTTATTTACCAGCGACGATGCTTCTGCTCCGATACTCGAACTCTTGCATCAAAAAGGAATTCGTTTCATCCTGCTGCGTTCTGCAGGGTACAATCATGTTGACCTGCTAAAAGCAAAACAGCTCGGTATGCGGGTGGCGCGTGTCCCTGCCTATTCTCCGTTTTCTGTTGCTGAACATGCTGTAGCTCTGATGCTTGCACTCAACCGGAAACTGATTCACTCACATTCCCGTGTTATGGAACAAAATTTCTTACTGGATGGCTTGACCGGTTTCGATATGAATGGAAAAACTGTCGGAATAATGGGTACCGGAAAGATCGGTTCTACCATTGCACGTATTCTTCATGGTTTCGGTTGTCGTTTACTGGCCTTTGATCAAGAAGAAAACGAGGAGATCAAACAGCGCTACCAGGTAGAGTATACTAATCGCGAAACACTTTATAAGATGTCGGATATCATTACCCTGCATCTCCCGCTTAATGAGCAAACGCATTACATCATCGACCGAAAGGATATCGCCGGAATGAAACCGGGAGTAATGCTGATCAATACAGCACGTGGTGGACTGGTAAACTCCCTTGAGGTAATCCGGTCATTAAAAAACGGACACATGGGTTATTTTGGGATGGATGTCTACGAAAATGAATCTGATTTGTTCTTCGGAAACCATTCACAGGATATCATCCGGGATGACATATTTGCCCGGCTTATGACCTTCCCGAATGTGCTGATAACCGGTCACCAGGGATTCCTGACCGATACTGCTTTGAAAAACATTTGCGAAACAACTCTATATAACCTGGATTGTTTTGCAAAAGGAATTGCCTCCGGAAATGATCTAATCTGAGTAGAAGAAAAACTCAATCCTGCTGTTTCAGAAAGTAGCGGATAAGGTCCGTTGTGGTCACTATGCCCCTCACCTGCTTATCGCGTGTAACTACAACTGAGCTGAACTCGCCCTTTGCCAGGAGTGCACCAACATCTGCAATCGAAGTATCCTCGCTGACTGAAACGGGATTGAGTGACATAACGTCTGCAACCGTTTTCACTGAATAAACGGGTTCGTTATCATCAAGTGTTGCATCGCTGATCGCACGCATATAATCAACCAGGCTCACCATACCGACCAGTACATTGTTTTCCGTAACCGGAATATGACGATGAAAACTATCTTTCTCGTACAGGTGTTTGATAACCAGTATTTTTTGTTGAGGACCGACACATTCAACGGGCGCGGTCATGATGGTCGATACAGGTAATTGCAAATCCATGCGTATATTATTTAATTAAAAAACTGTAGGGAAAATTCCCCGGTCCGTGCAGCGTACTTTTTGTTCTATGAAAGAATTCATGCATGATAAGCCGGTGGAACAATATCATCCCAAGTGCTGATACTTATCATCTTTTCACTGTGTTAAATGTAGGAAATTAGCTCAATGAAAACAATAACAAATTGACACATATTTGTTGTGTAAGGAAGGATATTATAAATATAACGTAACAACAGAAAAAGATGAAAGAATATAAATTCTGTCAAAGCTGCGGTTATCCGTTAAAAAAGGATACAAAAGGCAGTACGGAGAAAGACGGATCACGAAACAATAAGTATTGTTCCATGTGTTACCAAAACGGAGAATTTCTTACTCCGCCCGATGTTGACACTGCAAAAAAAATGCAGACCTTTTGTATCACGGAAATGAAGAAGGCCGGAATGAATGGTTTATTTGCATGGCTGGCTACCCGGTCAATTCCAAAACTGGAGCGATGGAAACAAAAATGATCACCTGAATGCAAGTCATCTGCAAAAAATCATGATTAAATGCCATGAACAAAGAACAAATAATAGAATGGTTACTCCAGGGTGATGTTTCCATACAATACCAGGTTTACCGTGATTTGCTGGGAATCGAAAAAAAAGAACTTCAACAAAGCATAGCCTGCGAAGGATGGGGAAGAAAATACTTGTCTCTACGGAATGCCGATGGACATTGGGGTGACAGATTCTATCAGCCAAAATGGATTTCGACCCACTATACCCTGCTCGATCTTTGCAATTTGTGTCTTTCCCCGGATAACGAAACAGTCCGCGAAACAATCGCTTTGGTTTTACAGGATGGTAAGGCAGAAGATGGAGGAATTCCACTCGGACCGTCCACCCTGAAGTACAGCGATCTTTGTGTTAATGGAATGTTTTTAAACTATGCTTCTTATTTTAATACACCTGAAAAAGATTTGTATTCCATTGTGGACTCGATACTGAATGAGCGTATGCCCGATGGTGGGTTTAACTGCAGGACCACAAGAAGCGGCGCAAGTCACAGCTCTCTTCATACGACGATCTCAGTATCGGAAGGATTGTATGAGTTCCTGAAAGCCGGATATACTTACCGCGCGGATGCCATAAAGGATGCCCTAAAAAGTTCTGTGGAATTTATCCTGCAACACCAGTTATTTATCTCGGACCGAACCGGCCTGATTATCCATAAAGATTTTCTGAAATTAACCTACCCCTGCAGATGGAAATACGATATTCTGCGGGCCCTGGATTGGTTTCAATATGCGGGAATCGAATGGGACGACAGAATGAAAGCAGCAATAGAAGTTCTTCTCGAAAAAAGAAACAAAGCAGGAAGCTGGAACCTGCAGGCTGCTCATCCGGGTCAGGTACATTTCAAAATGGAGGAAACAGGGAAACCGAGCAGATGGATCACGCTGAGAGCTTTGCGGGTATTGAAACAATTTGATCAGGAAAATGCAAATCATCCTGCTCCATGATATTGATCATTTTTTTCGGACGTTAAGTATCAGAAATTAGCTCAATGAAAGCAAAAACATTAATCGAGTTGGCAGCCTTGTCTGCAAACCTGTACGCTATCTCCAGGGAGACACATCTCATGGAGAAGCTCAAAGACCTCTCGGAGCAGGGGCGCGATAAACTGAACGAGTTTATGTCGGAAAAAAGTGTGGACGAACATGGAAACGAAATCCCCTTTTCGGAAAGATTGCTGCTGAAAGCAAAAGAAGCCCGGGAAGAGTTGGAAATCAGGATCGGTGAAATGGTCACGGCCTTTTACGAGAAGGTAAATATTGCTCATACCGACAAGTTAAAAGAGCTGGAAAACAAACTGGACGAGATAAGTAAAAATCTGGCATTGGCGGAAGCACGTATCAATCACCTCGAAAATAAAGGTGGCACGGATGGCGCTGTTTGATTCCATACGGCGACGATACCGGTCCTTCGTTCGGTTTAATCATATCCTTCGCATTTTTGTACGTTACGGTTACAAGGATATTGTTTCCTACCTGATCGAAACCAGGAGATTTCCCCTGCTTCAAAAGCTGATTCCAAGAGCTTCACGAAGAGATGCCCGGAAGTATAGCAAGTATGAAAAAATGCGCCTGGTATGTGAGGAACTCGGACCGACATTTATCAAATTCGGGCAGATTC
>CAMPIU010000069.1 GCA_946886545.1 uncultured Flavobacteriales bacterium
CGTAACTATATCTATGCTTTATTTATGCTTCAATCATGCTATATTCTTGCTTTAATCATGGTTCATTTATGAAATGTCTTCGGAGAAGGTGGTTTATGTCCCTCGGCTTTTTCGTCTTGATCAAAGCAGATCAAGTAATGATCGCTTTGGACCGAGGTGAGACGAAGCCTCAGTCTTCGTCCGCACTGCGGACTCTCATTTATGCTTCATCCATGGGATTAAATTGGGATATTTATGGTGCATCCTTGCTTTACCAACTATACTCTTATTCGGTCTAACCGCGTCTTCCTAAATAACCAGGTTTTCAATGCGGAACTTTTGGGAATGAACTATTTATCGTAAATTGCATCTGCTAAATTAAAAGACTTATGAAAAAGCTACTCGCACTACTGGCCTTTATTCCATTCGGTTTATTTGCACAAACTGTACATGTAAATTACCAGGATGGTAAGATCTGGTTCAAACTTGACAACGAAGTAAGAATCCTTCAGCCACTTAAAGAAAATCCATCCAAAATTCCTGTTCAATCCATTCCCGGTCTGGACCAGGTTGTTTCCAAATACGGATTCATCAATCTTTCCAAACCATTTGCCGCAGCGAAAAATTCGGAAATTTTACAACGCACTTATTTATTGGAGTTTTCATCCGTGCAGGATATAGAAAAGTGTATCAGAGATTTGGAAAATTTGAAAGGTGTTGAATATGCAGAAAAAGTTCCGCTTGACCGCATGTGTTTAACTCCAAATGACCCCTCTTACAGTTCGCAATGGGGTTTGTCAAATATTAATGCTCCGGCTGCATGGAATTACTTTTCTACCGGAAGTAACGTCGTTGTTGCAATTGTAGATGATGCTGTTGAGAGAACTCATGCAGATCTTTCGCCTAATTTATGGGTGAATACCGGGGAAATTGCCGGGAACAACATTGACGATGACAACAACGGGTATATTGACGATATCAACGGATATGACGTTGCCAGCAATGACAATAATCCAAATCCGCCGAGCAGTTCTTTTGATCACGGAACTCACGTAGCAGGAATCGTATCTGCGCGCTCTAACAATGGTGTCGGAGTTGCCTCTATCGGTTTCAGCTGCAAACTGATGTGTGTAAAATCTACATCCACAGTTGGTCAGGTTACCAATGGTTATGACGGAATTCTATATGCTGCAGTAAGTGGGGCAGACATAATCAATATGAGCTGGGGCGGACCGGGAACTTCCACCACTGCTCAAAATATTGTCAACTATGCCGCCGGTGAAGGCTGTATCCTGATTGCCGCCGCCGGAAATGACGATGTGAATACCCAATTTTATCCTGCTGCTTATAACAATGTTGTTTCAGTAGCTGCAACAACAAGCACAAATACCAAAGCCAGCTTTTCCAATTACGGGTCCTGGATCGATGTTTCTGCTCCCGGAAATAATATCTACAGTACAACTGTTGGAAATTCGTACGGCAATAAATCCGGAACTTCTATGGCTTCGCCAATGGTAGCGGGTTTGGCAGGTTTGATGAAATCATTAAATCCTACCATGCCAAATGCCGATTTGATCAACTGTTTACTTACAACAGCTGTAAATATTGATGCTCAAAATCCGACTTTTATAGGAGAACTCGGAAGCGGACGAATTGATGCAGCAGCAGCCATGGCCTGTGTTGCAACTTCGTTGAATAATCCACCGGTTGCAGATTTCAGTGCCAACTTCACGGCAATCAGTGCAGGAGGTTCTGTTTTGTTTACCAATTTAAGTACATATAATCCTACTTCATGGAACTGGACCTTTACCGGTGGAACACCCGCCTCATTTAGCGGTCAGAATCCTCCGTCCATTACCTACAATACGCCAGGAACTTATAATGTTTCTCTCACAGTAACAAATGCAAACGGTACGGACACAGAAACAAAAACCGGATACATTGTGGTGAGTCCAGCCGCAGTCTGTGAACGAATTAATCTACCTACTCCTGCAGGTTGGACCGGATCCAATTACTACACGGGTGCTACCCTTGGTTCAGATGGATGGATCAACGGAATGAACGTATACCTTGACAAACAAAAAGCCATGTATTTCGATGCATCTGCTTCCCCTAATACTGTTTTGAACAATGTTTGGGTTGCATTTGGATTAGCATATTCTGCAACACCGAGTAAAATTGTTCCTATAACTATTTATGACGGGACCAGTGGAACTCCCGGAGCTGTGCTGGGAAGCACCAATCTTACAATGGGTCAGATTATGAATGATGTAAACGGTGGTTTTTACACAGAAGCGAGTTTCGTGAATAATCCGGTTACATTACCGGCATCGAAGAAATTCTTCGTATCAGTAGGATTAACTAATTTACAATGGACTGCAGGTGTAAAAGATACCTTAAGCATTGTGAGTAATTCAGCAGGACAAACCACTCCTTCCGCAATTTGGGAACAGCAATCAGATAATTTATGGTACCAATACACCACTGCAGGTTCATGGAATCTAAGCGCTTCGTTGTATGTTCATCCATTCCTTACAAACACTCCTTCACAGGCAGTTATTACACCAAACACTCTAACAGTTTGTTCCGGAAATTCCGTTGATTTTAATGCTGCAGGAAGTACATACCAGGATACCTTATTATGGTATTTCCCCGGTGGAACGCCAACCGTTGTTCCTTCTGCCCCAACAGCTTCCGTAACCTACGCAACACCGGGAACATACGATGCAATTCTTTATACAATCGGAGGTGGTTGTTCTTTGTTTGATTCAGCATTTGTTTCCATCACCGTCAATCCAATGCCTACAATCAGTGTTGCAGGTAATAATACGATTTGTAACGGTGCAAGCACGGCATTGACTGCTTCCGGAGCAGGTTCCATTACCTGGACTCCGGCTACAGGTCTGTCCGCAACAACCGGAAATAATGTTACGGCAAATCCAACTGTGACAACCACTTATGCAATTACCGGAACGAATGGATCTTGCAGCAACTCCACAACCATCACAATCAATGTGGATGATCCAAGTATCGCTTCCATTGAATTTGTTGATAGTACTATTGCCTGTCCGACCTCCGTTTCTTTTGACGGAAGCAATTCCGCGGATGCTGACAGTTTTAGCTGGTCATTCCCCGGCGGAACTCCGGCTACATCAAACAGTTCTTCTCCTACCGTGACTTTCGGTACTGATGGCTTAGCAAGCGTTCAATTGATAACAGCCAATTCCTGTGGATCAGACACTACGGAGTTTCCAATTCAGATCACAACAATTTGCGGTTTGGGCTTAGAAGATATAAGTATTGAGTATTTCGTTACCTACAATCCGGATCAAGAAATGATTCATATCGTAAGTAATCAGGGATTAACATACGGAACAAGCATTCAATTGTATAATGAAACGGGTCAGTTATTGGTTTCAAACCAATTAATAGATCAAGTTGATTCTTATCAAATTCCGGTTTCTTCTTATGCTTCAGGAATGTATTTTATACACATTGCATCCGAAGTTCAGGAAACAACTTCAAAAGTGATCAAAAACTAATGTACAAGATCTTATTAAAAGCCCCGATAATAAATGTCGGGGCTTCTATTTTAGTGCTTCCGTTTAAACAGATTGTAAGTCAGTCTTCAAAAGTAAAGTTTCTTCTAAATCATTTTCGCACTAACGTTTACCTTCGGTGCATACTTCGTAAGTGTCGTAATTTAGTCTTCAAAAGCTACGCTTTTTCCTAAATTACTTTCGCACTGACGTTTGTCGTAATTTAGTCTTCAAAAGCTACGCTTTTTCTTGTTACTTTTTTCAGATCACGACATTGAGTATAAAAACAATGTTATGAAAATCCTATACTCAATCTGTTTCGCAGTATTTTCTTTTGCACTTCATGCGCAGGTTTCAAAAGCACCGGTTAAAGTAATTGTAAAAGGTTTTGACGGGAAACCTTACGTAAATGACAAAGTGCTTTTCACAGGTCAAAAGTCCAAACAAACACTTTCAGGCGTAACCGATAAATCCGGTCAATTTGTCATTCAGCTTCCCAACGGAGATATTTACGACATCCGAATTCAAAGTATCGGTGATGAAATTGAATACAATACCCTGGAAATTCCGGCAGTTAAGCCCGGTGAATTTTTTGAAGAGGCTGAATTGTTAATCGAATACGATCCCGGAACTACCTTCTCCTTCACCAATTTACAATTTGAACCCGCAAAAGCGGATCTGAAGTCAGCAAGTTACGTGCATCTCAAAAACCTGGTAGAAGTCATGAAACGCAAAAAGGATTTTAAGATCCAGATCGCAGGGCACACAGACAGCGACGGAGACGAAAATGCAAACCAGTTATTATCACTGAAAAGAGCGGAATCTGTAAAGAATTACCTCATCAGCCAGGGAATTGAAGCAAATCGCATCGTTGCAAAAGGTTTTGGAGAAAGTCAACCGGTTGCCAATAATGCAACAGCACAGGGCAAGGCACAAAACAGGAGAACGGAGATAAGTGTTTTATAATCACTGTTGTCCGGTTAAATTTAAACACCTTCCAATAATCCACGAAAAGGCGGAGTCAGGAGCTGATCCTGCAATTTTCCACCTTTTTGTCATCGCCACAAAAAGGTGGAGCCAAAAAGGTCTAGGCGTGGGCAAACCAATCGACCTGTTAGCAGGTTATGACAGAATTTCTCATAAACTCAGCTGCGCCTCAAACAGTATGAGAAATTTACTGTCATTTACTGCACAGGTACCCATCCATCGCATCATGCTTGTTACCCAAGCATTGCTCAGTCTTCAACAGCTATTGCTGTCTCTTGTTTACCGAATAGCCGTTTTCAGTTCTGGGTAAGTTGAAAGATTTATAGGACAAAATAAAAATCTCTTGATTTCAGTCGATTAGTTATAACTTCTATCAATTTCAAAAAGTACCCCTCCTGCTATTTGGAACGGGTTCAAAACCCTATGAAAGAAGAAAAGGGAAGAAGAACGAATTTTTTTATCACACAACAATGTTTTATAATTACGAATTACTTAATTCAAAAATTTTGATTTATAACGATTCTAAGTATTGTACGAATAACTTTATTGAGCAGATTTCGGTCTTTCACAAGAACTAAATTTGACACAAGAGTATCTGAAACAAGCTTGTTACTCAATACCGTATTCTTGATATTTTGGTTCTTTTGAAAAAGTTGTATCTTTTGACTTGTAATCCGTTATTCTCATTAAAACCGGAAAACTTGATTTTTGGCATTTGGTTTGTAACCAGCTTATTCAATAATAGAATTTAAGTCATGAAAACAAATTTGATCATTTCTTCAGTAGTCGTTTTAGTAGTTGGACTAACCAGTATGCAGGAGGTTGCATTACCTAAGGTTTCAAACAATTCATTTCAGACCGGAGAAAAGTTGCGTTACCGCATTACCTACGGTTTTGTAGATGCCGGTGAAGCTGTTCTCGAAGTAAAAGAGACCACAAAAAAAGGAAGCGGAAACAGGGAATTATACCACATTAAAGGAACCGGCAGAACACTTGGCGGATTTAATGCAGTTTACAAAGTGAATGACGTGTACGAAAGCTACATTGACAAGAAAGGAATTTTCCCGTGGCAATTCGTTCGAAGAGTGGAAGAAGGCGGTTACAAGCTTTCCCAGGATTATGCTTTCAAACAAGACAAACAGAAAGTGCATAACGGCGAAAAAGATTTCACCACTCCTGCAGGAATTCAGGACATGATCTCTTCTTTCTACTATGCCAGAACCTTAAATTTTAAATCTGCCAAGGTGGGAGATACTTTCGAATTCAAATGTTTTATGGATGACGAGATCTGGCCATTGAAAGTAAAATACCTTGGTGATGAGAAAATTTCCATTCGAAAAGGAAAGTTTAACTGTATGAAATTTGCGCCTGTAGTTCAAACCGGTCGTGTATTTAAAAAACAAGATGACCTCAGTTTTTGGGTCACAAAAGATGAAAACCGAATTCCAATTTTAGTGAAAGCAAAAATTCCTGTCGGATCAATCAAACTGCATTTGGTAGAATGGTCCGGTTTGAAACACGATTTGGTAAAAGCAAAGTAAGAACATACCGCGACGGATGATAAAAAAGCTGTCGCGGGGAATTAAATACTGTTGCAACCAAAGCACCGTGCTAAACTTTTAGTCAACAAAATGCCGGAAAGAATGAAAGTGTTCAAATATTAACGTTTTTGTTCATGATTAATACATTGCTTTGGCATATCTTTGTTAGCTAAAATCTGAAAACAACATGGAATTAACTCCTGAAATCTTAGAAAGAATTACTCTTCTTAAAGCGAAGTATGATGCGCAAGGTCAGGATTTAGTGGCATACCTGGATAGTTTGTTGTATTCCCGAATGCCAAACTATTGGGATTACGTTCAAGTAGATACCTTGTTGTCACTGCAAAAAACATATACCGATTTCCCTGATGAAATGGTGTTTTTGATGTACCACCAGGTAACTGAGTTGTACTTCAAATTATGTTTACATGAATTTCAGCAAATTTCAGATCGTAAGAATTTAGATGCTCCTTTTTTCGTGGAACATGTTCAGCGCATCAATCGTTATTTTGAAGCTTTGACGAAGAGTTTCGAGATCATGGTAGACGGAATGCAACGCGAACAGTTCCTGAAATTCAGATTGGCGCTTGCACCTGCTTCAGGTTTCCAATCTGCGCAGTACCGCAAAATTGAAATTCATTCTACCGATTTCCTTCAGTTGGTTCACAAAGACCACCGTGAAAAATACACTGGTAAAGAACCGATTTCCGAGCTTTTTGAGAACATTTACTGGAAAGAAGGTGCAACGGATATGCAAACCGGTAAAAAGACACTGACCTTGACTCAATTCGAGGACCGTTACCGGGAGGAATTTATCCAAATGGGTGAAAGTCTTCGCAATGATAATTTATGGCAATGTTATTTGCGTCTCCCTGCTGAAGACCGGGAATTGCCTGAAGTTATCCATGTTTTGAAACAGAATGATGTCAATGTAAATGTCAACTGGCCTTTGGTTCACTACAAATCTGCCGTGCGCTATTTGCAGAAAGATAAAGGTGATATTGCTGCAACCGGTGGCACAAACTGGCAGAAGTACCTTCCTCCGCGTTTCCAAAAACGCATCTTTTATCCTCAATTGTGGTCTGATATGGAGATCGCCGAATGGGGGAAATCTTGGGTGGAAGCGGTATTAAACTAACAAGTAGTTTTTACAGAGCTCATATACTTTCTTTCTCTTACTTTACCTTACAGCTTTCGCACTTCCGTTTGTCGCTGCTCGTCTTCACCTGCTATGCAGCCTCTTCCGAAGCAAAAAAGTAAGCAAAAATACCTTTATCCCAATTACGGCATTCGAGCGGCCTTCACTTTCATCGAAATAACATGAAGGACGGGTAATGATTTCAATTAAATAAATCAATTCTTCTGTCGTGTAATTGGGATCTTGCCCGCGGTATAAGATTAGAAAAAGAGTGACATTGCTTTTTACGAAAAACAAGTCTCTGATTTTTCCAATTCGTATAAACACACAGATTTTGCTGTTTCGCGTAATTCAGCTATTTCTAACATTCTTCGTACTTTTGCAGCATGCGAAAGGCGCTTCTCTTATTTATTCCGATGTTTCTTGTTGCCGCGACAACTCAAAAAACAACGCGTCTCCCAAAAGATTTGAAAGAGATTTCAGGCTGGGTTTTTGCAAATGACAGTACTTTGATTGCTCACAATGACGGTGGAAATGATCCTGAAATTTTTGTGTTGAACCTCGATGGAAGCATCCGTCACAGGGTTTCTGTTACCAATGCAGAAAATAAAGATTGGGAAGACATTGCACAGGATCAAAAAGGTCACTTATACATTGGTGATTTCGGGAATAACAATAATACCCGGAAGAATCTGCGTGTCCTGAAAGTGAGTTTAAAGAAGGTTCTTGACAACCAGGATGTCGAAGCAAAATTTATTGAATTCTCCTACCCGGAACAAAAAGAATTTCCTCCAAAACTAACAGAAAAATATTTCGATTGTGAGGCCATGAGTTTTTACAATGACTCTTTGTACCTGTTTACCAAATGCCGTTCGGAACCTTTTGACGGAAAGTGCTATGTGTATACCTTGCCAACCAAACCGGGGACCTATAAAGCCCAAAAGAAGTATTACATGGTTATTGGTAAACGTGATTGGTTTAGAGATGCTGCAACTTCCGCTACTATTCGAAACGACAAATTATATCTTCTGACATACAATCGTGTGATCATTCACACCTTTGAAAACGGAAGAGCAAAATATGAATCACACCAAACGATGCTTCCGATTACTCAAAAGGAAGCGATTGCTGTTCATTCGAACGGGAAAATATATATCGGTGATGAACGTCAGAAATTAGTTGGCGGAGGAAATATATATATCATTAAACCAGCACCTTCGCAGAAAATTCAGCGGGGGAGCACAGAAAACAAGAAATGAAATTAGGCGATTTTGATGGGATCATCTACGATATGGACGGAGTACTCACAGACTCTGAACCCTTGTGGAAAATTGCCATGGAAGATGTGTTCAAAAGTGTCGGTTGTCCGCTTACTAAAGAGGATTTTCAGCGCACAGTGGGGTTGCGGATCGATGAAGTGATTGCTTACTGGTATCACGTCGCGCCATGGCAAAATGCAAGCATGAAAGAAGTGGAAGATGCGATCATTCATCGCATGATCGAACTACTTACCGCACGCGCTACTCCCCTGCCTGGTGTTGTAGAGTCATTGGAATTCTTTAAATCAAAAGACCTGAAGATCGGTCTGGCAACTTCTTCTTACCAGGTTCTGATCGATTGCATCCTGGATACATTACAGATCAGGCATTTCTTCCAAACAGTACATTCTGCCGAATATGAATTATTTGGAAAACCCCATCCTGCCGTATATTTGACGGCAGCCAAAAACCTGAATATCGATCCAAGACGCTGTTTGGTGATTGAAGATTCTTTAAACGGAATTATTTCAGGAAAAGCGGCCCGGATGACCGTATTTTGTGTTCCTGAAAAAACCCATCATCCGGAACCGAAGCTGATCCTTGCAGATGCTCAATTCGATGATTTAATTGGCCTTGTCAACTACTTTAAGTAACTTGTATTATGATCGTAGCAATAGATGATAAATTGATTTCCACAGAGGTGTTTGACCGCAAATTTGTTTGTGATCTGAATGCTTGCAAAGGTGCCTGCTGTGTGGAAGGCGACGGTGGAGCACCCCTGAGTTTTGAGGAAGTTGACATCATGGAAGAGATCCTGGATGATGTAATTCCTTTTATGCGTCCCGAAGGGATTGAGGCGGTGAAACAATCGGGTGTTTTCTATATTGATCAGTGGAATGAACCGGCAACCACTTTGGTCAACGGGAAAGAATGCGCATTCGTTTATTTCGATGAGAAAGGAATTACAAAATGCTCAATTGAACAGGCTTATCTGGCTGGAAAAACGACCTGGAAAAAACCAATTTCCTGCCATTTGTATCCGATCCGCGTAAAGAAATTAAGTGAAGGTCTCGCTTTGAATTATGAAGAATGGGATATCTGCAAACCTGCTTGCGCTTGTGGTGAGCAATTGAATGTTCCGGTTTATAAATTTTTACGGGAGCCCTTAATCCGTGCATTCGGAGAAGAGTTTTATTCGGATCTGGAAGGAATTGATGAGACTTTGAAGAACTCAGGGCTTGAAGAATAACCCTTCCTTTTTATTAACCGCAAAGAAGCAAAGAGCGCAAAGGATGCAAAGGTTGAATGTTCCCGTTTATATAATTTTTACATGAATCATTGATCCGGGCATTCGGCGAAGAGTTTTATTCGGACCTGGAAGGAATTGATGAGACTTTGAAGAACTCAGGGCTTGAAGAATAACCCTTCC
>CAMPIU010000070.1 GCA_946886545.1 uncultured Flavobacteriales bacterium
TTATTACATAGGTCATGTTTTTTCCGGCGTTTGCCATCTTACTTTGCACTATGGGAATGATCTACATTATGTTAATCGTGAGTCTGTGTCTGGCCGTCTTTTTCCTGGTAATTTTTCTATGGGCAGCCAAGACCGGACAGTACGACGACGACTATTCTCCAAGCGTGAGAATTCTCTTCGAAGAAGAAAAAGCAGCACTATCAAATCACAACCAAAATAAAGCAAAAAAAGATGGAACAACTAACAGTAAAATACGACAATAAAATCGTAAAGTATTTTGCATTTGCAACAATCATGTGGGGCGTCATTGGTATGCTCGTCGGATTAATTGCAGCATTACAGCTTGCATTTCCTGAATTCTTTAACGAGTATTTAGGCTTTCGGTATATCTCCTTTGGACGGATCAGACCGCTGCATACCAATGCTGTCATTTTTGCCTTTGTAGGAAACGGAATTTTCATGGGAGTTTATTACTCGCTGCAACGTTTGCTCAAAACCCGCATGTGGAGTGATAAGATGAGTTACCTGAACTTTTGGGGTTGGCAATTCATTATTGTCTGTGCTGTTCTAACACTTCCTTTCGGAATTACTTCCAGTAAAGAATATGCCGAACTGGAATGGTGGATCGATATCCTAATTGCCTTTATTTGGGTAGTTTTCGGATGGAACCTTTTTGCTACTATCCTCATTCGAAAAGTGAAGCATTTGTATGTAGCGATCTGGTTTTACATCGCCACATTTGTGACGGTTGCCATGTTACATATCTTCAATTCTTTTGAACTTCCTATTTCCTTTATGAAAAGCTACTCCTGGTATGCCGGAGTTCAGGATGCCCTGGTACAATGGTGGTACGGACACAATGCTGTTGCATTCTTCCTCACAACTCCTTACCTGGGTTTAATGTATTATTTCGTGCCGAAAGCAGCAAACAGACCGGTTTATTCTTACCGTTTATCCATTATACACTTTTGGGCGCTGATCTTTATTTATATCTGGGCAGGTCCTCACCATTTACTTTACACCTCACTTCCTGATTGGGCTCAAAGCTTAGGCGTTGTCTTCTCAGTCATGCTGATTGCTCCTTCCTGGGGAGGAATGCTTAACGGATTGTTGACACTTCGTGGTGCATGGGACCGTGTGCGGGATGATGTGATGCTGAAATTCATGGTAGTTGCTTTGACATGCTATGGTATGGCTACCTTCGAAGGACCTTTGCTTTCCCTTAAATCCGTGAATATGATCTCCCACTTCACAGACTGGACAGTTGCCCACGTACATGTTGGAGGATTGGGTTGGAACGGAATGATGACTTTCGGATTGATTTACTGGCTGATCCCACGCATGTTCCAAACGAAACTTTACTCCCAGAAACTGGCAAATCAGCATTTCTGGATCGCAACACTCGGAATCATCCTGTATGCCGTTCCAATGTATATTGCCGGATTCATGCAAGGATTGAGCTGGCAGCAATTCAACCCGGATGGGACGCTGGTATACAAAGACTTCCTGGAAATTGTTATCGACATGAAACCTTATTACATCCTTCGCTCTATCGGAGGGGCCATTTTTATCCTGGGAGCTTTGATGATGGTTTACAATGTTATCAAAACAGTTAAATCCGGTTCTTTCCTTGCAAATGAAGAAGTTCAGGTTACAGATGAAAGAAACCACTCTTCAAAAGGAGAATACTGGCATCGGAAAATTGAAGGTAAACCTGTTCGATTCATGATTATAAGCATCATTGTAGTTGCAATCGGTGGAATTGCGGAAATTATCCCGACAATCGCTGTTAAGTCCAATATTCCGACCATCAGCAGTGTGAAACCTTACACTCCGCTGGAATTGGAAGGACGCGATTTATATATCAGGGAAGGTTGTAACAACTGTCACTCTCAAATGATTCGTCCGATGCGTTTTGAAACCACGCGCTACGGTGAATATACCAAAGCAGGTGAACACGTTTATGAACATCCGCACTTATGGGGTTCCAAACGTACAGGACCTGACCTTGCAAGAGAAGGAGGATTGCGCGGAAATATCTGGCATTACAAACACATGATCGATCCGAAAGGTATTTCACCGGGCTCCATCATGCCTGCATATCCATGGATGAGAGATGATAATTTGAATACATCCTTACTGGTTAAAAAGATAAATGCAATGCGTAAACTGGGAGTTCCGTATCCGAAAAACTATGAGAATAAAGCATTGAGCGACCTCAACAAACAAGCGGAAGTCATTGCTGCTGATATTGTGAAGAGTATGCCAAAAGTAGCATTGAACGGCATGAAAGAATCGGACAAAGTAGCCGAATTGAAACAAAAGGAAATTGTAGCCCTCATTGCTTATTTGCAACGAATCGGAACAGATATCAAAGTAAAACCTTCAAAAGTAAATTGACATGTTAAGATTTATAAAACATCATTTATCCACCGAACAGGGTGTTGATTTTTACGGGATGCTTTCACTGTTAATATTCGTGATCTTCTTCCTGATTGTCGTAATCCGTGTGTGGAGAATGCGGAAATCGACTGTCGATGAATTAAGCAACATTCCTTTGGAAAAGGATCAGGTTCCATATTTAAACGATCAACAATGAAAGCTTACTTTTTAATATTACTAGGATTAATTTGGGGAAATCAGACATTTGCCCAGGGCGAAAATTTATTCAAAGCCAATTGCAATACTTGTCATGCGCTGGAAAAAAACTCTACCGGCCCCATGCTCAAAGGTGTCAAAGCAAAATGGGCAGATGCCGGCGAAGCTGAGCTATTATATGATTGGGTGAAAAACTCCAAAGGTCTGATTACTTCCGGAAAAAGTAAAATGGCGACAGCAATCAAGGACTTCTCCGGCTCAGAAATGCCCGCTCAGCAGGTAACTCCCGAAGAAATAGACCAGATCCTGGACTTTGTAGACACTTATGTTCCACCAGTGAATAAACCGGAAATCGGGAACGATCCGAAAACAAACCCAGATGTGGAACTTTTGCCCGATTACGAGCAGAATCTAAATTTATTCTACGCACTCACAACGCTTATTATCATCTTGCTTTTGGCTATTATCCTGATGAGCAATTCGATCTTAACCTTTGTAAGATCAGATATATTCAAAGAAAAACTGAAAAACCAGGAACAAGATAAAGATAATGGCGGATTGACAAAACTGCTTTTAATACTTATCTCAATAGGAACCTTTTTCATTCCAAGCAGATCTTACGCACTCTCTTTCGATCCGACAGACGCTACTCAAGCGGAAATGCCGTGGTTGAAAGTAGAAAACTCCGATATCTACGTTTTAATCGGAATAAATATCGTGCTCTTATTGGTAGTTGTTTACTTACGCAATCTTTTCAATAACTTCTACTATATGGTTTACAAGCGCAAAGAAAAGGCTGTTAAACCAAAAAGAAGTAAGGTAGCCAAAGTATTGGTAGATGCTGTTCCTATTGAAGAAGAATCAAGTATTTTAATGGACCATGAATACGATGGAATCCGGGAATTGGACAACAACCTGCCACCATGGTGGTTATGGGGGTTCTATCTGACGATTGTTTTCGCATTCTGTTATATTTTCTATTACCATGTTTTCAATGGTGATTCCCAGGAAATGGAATACAAACACTCCATGGTTGCAGCGCAAAAGGAAATTGATGCCTATTTGAAAGAAGCTGCCATGAATGTAGATGAAAGCAATGTGACTCTTTTGAGCGACCAGGAAGCCTTAGGAACAGGAAAAGCCCTTTTCGATGCCAATTGTACTGCTTGCCACAAAGACGGAAGCGGAGATATCGGACCGAACTTAACAGATAAATTCTGGATCTATGGAAACGATATCAAAACGGTCTTCGGAACAATTAAAACAGGAACGACCAACGGAATGCCCGAACATGCCTCCAAACTGAATCCGATCCAGCTTCAGCAGGTATCATCTTACGTATTAAGTTTGAAATACAAACCCGGAAAAGAACCGCAAGGGAAAGAATTCCCTGCAAAATAACAACAGAAATGTCTGCTCATGAGAGCAGACATTTTCTACATAACATGAGTCATGGAAGAAGAATTTAGAGATCATATTGCAACTGTCAGTGAAGATGGAAAACGTGTCTGGGTTTATCCTAAGAAGCCTAAAGGAAAATTCACGAATCGCAGGAAATGGGTCAGTTATTCCCTATTGATTTTCTTATTAACAGCTCCTTTTATAAAAATAAACGGAGACCAGCTCATTGAATTAAACATTCTGGAACGTAAATTTTCCATATTCGGGGCGACGTTCTGGCCGCAAGATCTCTATTTATTCGCAGTAATGTTGATCATCTTCATTGTTTTCGTTATTCTCTTCACGATTATCTATGGACGATTGTTTTGCGGCTGGTTCTGTCCCCAAACTATTTTTATGGAGTTTGTCTTCCGCAGGATCGAATATTGGATCGATGGAGACTGGACACAACAAAAAGCACTGGACAAACAAGCCTGGAATGCAAAGAAATGGGGAAAACGCATTTTGAAACACACTATTTTCTGGCTCATTTCTTTCGTGATTGCCAATATTTTCCTGACTTATATTATTGGAAGTGATGCTTTGCTCAAGATCATGGTTGAACCGGTTCGCTTACATATAGGCGGTTTGATTTCCATGGGAATCTTCACTACCCTCTTCTATTTCGTATTTTCCCGTTTACGCGAACAAGTCTGTACAACGATTTGTCCCTACGGACGATTGCAAGGTGTTTTGCTGGATCAAAATTCCATGGTTGTTGCGTATGACTATGTACGTGGAGAAGAACGAGCTAAATTTAGAAAAGGAGAAGATCGTCCGGCAGCAAAAAAAGGAGATTGTATCGATTGCGCGCAGTGTGTCCATGTTTGTCCGACAGGTATTGATATCCGTAACGGAACACAGCTTGAATGTGTGAATTGTACGGCTTGTATCGATGCTTGTGATTCCATGATGGAAGGTGTGGGATTGGAAAAAGGATTGATACGCTTTGTATCAGAAAACGGAATCAAAAACCGGACACGTTTCCAATGGACCAGAAGAGTGATTTCTTATACCGTACTGCTGGTAGTTCTTATTGGGGTTTGGATTACAATGCTGGCGATGCGCGAAGATTTTTCCACAACAATCCTCAGACAACGCGGTTCCACTTTTCAAATTGATGAAGGCGATCAAATCACCAATATTTTCGAAATTGATCTGACAAATAAGACCAAGACAACCTTTGATGTGAAACTGAATTCTTCCGAAAGTGATGTAAAACTTCAGATTGCGAATAAAATGATCCGCTTACCCGGAGAAAAACACGTCAGAGAGCGTTTTATTGCACGTTTTCCTTATAAAGTAATTGAAAAAGGGACCCGCAAAATTGATGTAATCATACTAGGAAACGGAGAAGAAATAGACCGGGTTTCGATTAAGTTGATCGGACCGAGCTTTTAGAGAATTGAAAAATTAAAAAGATAAAGTTGAAATCAAAGAATTCGTAATTGGGAATTCGTAATTAATAAAAAGATGAGTTGGGGAAAAGGAATTATTATCGGAATGGGCCTGTTTATGGGATTCATTATCACGCTGGTTGTAATTATGATGCGTCAGGATATTGATTTGGTGCAGGAGGATTATTACCAGAAAGAACTGGAATATGACAAACAGTATAATGCTGAAACAAATTACATGAGTGCAAAGGAGTCGATCCGGATGGAACTGAGTTCGAATGAACTTTCACTCTATTTCCCGGAAGAATTTCAAACGGGAAAGGCAAGCGTTAAATTGCTTCGTCCGAACGACAAGAAAATGGATCTTACTTTCTCACTGGATGCAAAGGAAAAGGTTAGCATTCCAATGAAAAGCCTGGCAAAAGGCCGCTTCAATTGCACTGTATCCGGATCATATAAGGGAAAACCCTACGAAATGAATCAAACGATTACGGTCAAATGATTTACCTGCTGAGTTCGTTTATGCTTGGTCTTGCAAGTTCGTTCCACTGCATTGGTATGTGCGGACCGATTGCATTGGCCCTTCCCTTGAACCGGAGTTCCTCTGTTAAAACACTACTTGGAATCATGGAAGCAAACCTGGGAAGGATCGTCAGCTATACTTTTCTCGGATTCATTATCGGGAGTTTGGGATTTTCATTTCAGCTCTTCCGTCTATTTCAGGTATTAAGTATTGTTTTCGGAATCAGTCTAATTGCAATTGCCTGGAGAAAAACATGGATCAAACGCCTGGAGTTCAGGATGCCCGGTTTTTCACAATGGGTTTCCGGAAAAATGGGGAATCTGCTAAAAAAGCAAGGAACTTTCAGGTTGTTTGGTATTGGTTTACTAAACGGATTATTACCTTGCGGAATGATCTTCCTGGCGCTTGCAAACGCTTTATTGGCCGAAAATGCATTCGGGAGTGCCGCTGCAATGGCCGCTTTCGGATTGGGAACGCTACCGGGTTTGATCAGCGTAGGATTCTTTGCCCAACGAATCAATACCAATTTCCGCAGTAAAATAAGTGCTGCTTTCCCTTATATCTTATCTGTTATCGGGATCCTGGTGATCCTCAGAGGTGCTAATTTGGGAATCCCGGTTCTAAGTCCGAAAATAGAACAGCAAGTGCAGAACGGAGATCAACAATCAGTTGTGATCGAATGTCACAATCCTCAAAACTAATTTTACTTCTTCAGTTTATCCCGTTCTTTTCCCAATTTCAAAATGCGGTAGCTGGTGTATTTGATATATTTTCTTTTGGCACGATTCTCCGTCAGGTTTTTCCGGATTCCTTCATACAGGTAAATTGCATCATTATAATCCGCTTTCATCAGCTGTTGTTTCCGTTTCGTTTTCTTATCCAGCACCTTCCGAATCCGATTTTCAAGTAACTTCAAACCGGCACCTTTCACCTTCGGATTGAATTGCTGTGCTGCAAAAGCTTCTTCCAGCAATTGATCTTTCCAATCTTTTGCCTGGCGCTGGTTAAGAAGGGAATCACTCGGAGGTGTTTGAGCAGGATCAGGAGTTTTCCATAAAAAACGGCGATAACGGAAGTCTTTGTAGGATCGCTGATGGTTCAACAATTGAAAAACCGGGTCTGCAGGCAAATGGACAATCCCGAATTTCACCGGATCCGAAAATAAAAAATCGTAATTGATCCGCTCCCGATCCATTCTTTTATTAGTAAAATGCTGCATCCCGAAAGTCACATCCAAGACATACCATTTTCCTTCTACGCGAACTACATTCCATGCATGGTTATAGTAACTCTTCTTAACCGGATGAAACAGATTGAATGTCCGCGAATAGCCTGAAACACGGAAACATCCGATATTCAAACTATCGCATAAGGTGACAAAGAGATTGGAAAAATCACCACAAACTCCCCTTTTCTTTTTGATCACTTCAGACAAATACAATTCACGCTTGATCTCTCGTTTGTAAATGAGTTTCAGTCGATTCAGATCGTATTTGTAAGATCCGGCAATGTAAGTGTAAACAGTGTAGACCTTTTCCAATTCTGTTTTACAGGAATCAGCGATCAGATGCGCCACCTTATTCCAGGATTTACCTTCTTTAGCAGCCAAAGCAGCAATTTTATTCAAACGCACAGTATCCAAGGGCTGACCAAGGAAAACACCTGTCCGGTTTTGTCCGAACAAAGAGGTTCCGCAAAAAAGCAACAATAAGATCAGGCGGTATTTTTTCAAGGCAACAAGTTATTTCAGTTCAGTAAAATTAGTATTCTCATCAACTTATTTCAAGGAATCCCGGTTTCTCTCCAAACGGATATATTCATCTTCGCAATCACGCACATCTTTGCCCGACCGTTTCGGAATATAAAGCACCTTTCTTTTCTGCTTCTTGCCAAAGTGACCTTTTCGCTTGTTTTTGGACGACTTAATATTGGAGCTAACCACAATCTCGTCATAAATCAATGGAATAAACTCGTTTCCTCTATAATCAATAAAGCCAAACTTCCGCTCATCCATCACCAATGCATAACCGCAATACAAATCATTGAACTTTCCAATACTGTCGTATTGCTTTGACAATTTGAGCGTTCCAAAAGGCATTTCCACTTCATCAGGGGATTCCTTGTCCGGATAACCCAAAACGACTTCCGTAGGAATCTGATCCGGAATAAGCGAATCAACAGGAAAGGATGTTACTAAGTTTACCGGCTTATAAGCATTGGTCATTCCACTTTTGCTTAAGGGATTTCCAATCGTTTTCTTAGTAGTTTGTGAATTGAAAGAAGCTTTATTCCGGGTACGACTTTCTTCTACCGCATTCCAATCAGAAGATTGAATAAGAGAACTTTTGTCTCCTGCCTGGGCCGGTTGATTGATAATAGTATCCTGAGTATTTATTTCTTCCTGATTTTCTTTGGTATCTACTACAGCAGCCAAGGATTTCGGTTCATTTGTTACCGCTGCTTTTTTACTTTGAACCCAATAAACCAGTGCCACCGTTGTAACTGCCACAACGAACACACCTATCGTAAATTGTTTGATCCGCAAGTTGCGCAAATAGGATTTTCCGGTTTGCCGAATAAGTGCTCGCTGAGAAGCGCGTTTTGCAGCTGATTGAATGAGCTGATGCATTTCCAGTTCCTCCCGGAGTTCCGGATTTATACGTAATTCCTGTTCGAACGCACTTTTTCCTTCATCGGAAAGTTCGTTTTGTAAATAACGTTCTATGAGTTGATTCCAATTTGTTTCCATGCCTTATATTTTAATTGGTTCAACCTGCAGTTCATTTTCCTTCATTAATTCCTTTGCTTTCTGCAAGCAGCGGTATTTCTGTGCCTTTGCAACTTTATCGTTCCGAAGACCAATCTTTTTGGCAATATCTACCATGTTCCAGCCCAATCCGTAAAACAATTGCAATAATTCCTGGCATTGAGCACCCAATTTTTCCAATGTAGATTCCACTTCCCGAATTTTCAGTTCTTTTTCAAACCAGGCGTCTTCTGTTGCTTCGATGTTCTCCGGTAATTCAGTTGAGATTTGTTTTTGTTCCCTGCGTGCCTGGTTATACCAAAGCAGTTTGCAGGTATTCCTTACATAGAAGAAAGGTTCAACTGTCAATTCAAAGTCGGATGATTCGCGTTTACGCACGTAAATAAGCAGAGCTTCCTGGAAAATATCTTCCCCACTCAACGAATCGCAGCCCAAAGTTTTCAGATAACGGCGGATATCCGGCCATTTCCGATAGAGCTGTTTTAATTCTTGCTGGATATTCATTTGGTCCAATTACGAGGGTATTTTCGTTCTAATGTCGGGAAAGTGAAAAGGTAAACATTTATTCAATCCCGATAGCTATCGGGATACGAATTATGAATGCCGAATTACGAATTGAAAATGCTATCAAGTCCTTCTGATGATTTGGATTTCACGTTTTACATATTCGAGAAAAATATTTGGGATATTAAGACATTAAGACACCAGGATATTAAGACTTGATTTTTCCACAATTGGGTTGATAAAAGTTCCAAATCCCAGTAAAATCGGCTGTTAAATCCTTAACAAAAGTCGCTCTATACTCGCTCTATAGTCGCTCTAAAGTCCCTTGATCTACGCTTGAAGGTCGGGGAAGGGAAAATTGAGGTGTTTTTGGGAGTTTGTAGTAAGTGTGATTGTTTACATTATTGAGAAATTACGTGCCTTTTCAGGTTTCCCATAGATTACGCAGATTTACGCAGAAAAAGATTAATTCGTCAACCATCTTTATTTCTCCCACGGAACACTTGCGCCCTAGCTTATGCTTACGCTGAAGCTTCAGCATA
>CAMPIU010000071.1 GCA_946886545.1 uncultured Flavobacteriales bacterium
TGCATTACGATGGAGAGCAACTGGAAACAGTATTACGATGTGATTTATATGTGGCGGATTCTATAGTTGTAGAATTGAAAGCAGCAAAAGCAATTGAACCAATATTCGAGGCACAATTATTAGCCTACATGAAACTTTTAGATTCCGATTTCAATTGTTTGAATATTTTCAGGAAAGGTCAGAAAACGCTTGTCAATAAACTATATCAAAACCTTCAAGAATAAAAGCTATGTGCTCTATGTGCCTACTGTGGTTCATACCTAATTTACCACTTCTGCTTCTTCCGGAATTGTCCGCCCTTTCTGGTGATAAACTTTCTTTTTGCAAATGGAAGCTCTTCAATTGTACGTGCAAAGTTCAATGTGATTTCATGCGAGTGTTCCAAGGCCTTGTGCGGAGTAAACGTACTTGTTTGATAAGTGTAAACAATGCGCAATCCTTTTTCCAGGAAGAGGCCCAAGCTTCCGGTTACGGAATTGTCGGATTGATAACCACCGCCAACCCAAACGAACTGACCGAAGAGGAAATGTCCGTCAAAAGACATATTCAGCCTTGAGCCTTTCACCATTCTTGCCATGGCTGTAGGGTAGAGGATCACATTGTCATTAAAACGGATTTTGTAGCCGATGTGGGAATAAAAATGATTGTAAGTGGTGGTGTAGATATTCGACGGATCTGCGAGTGCATTATCGAAAATACTCGGCATGGAAACCCCGAAATCAAAGTTCTCGGATTGAATTGATAAACCAACTCCTAAATTCACTCCTCTAGAAACCCGGTTGTCTAAAGTAGGTTCCTTTTCGCTGAAGTAAATGTAATCTGTTTGCAATGATCGTTGCTGATAGCCAACTTTCACACCTAGGCCCAGCGCCGTTTTTTCTCCCAACCAAATGTGATAGTTATAGAGCGCACCTATTTCCAATGAGTTGACACCTGCTGCAAAATCACTGATGGCAATTGCTCCGACCCCATGATTTTGGGTAATATGGTAGTGACCGTTTGCTGTAAAAGTCATCGGAGTTTCCGGAACTGTCAACCATTGCTTTTTGAAATGGAGTGTTGCACTGTAACGGGTAGTGATATCCATGTACCCGGGATTGAATACAGCCTGGTTCAACATGTATTGATTGTACAAACTTCTTAATTGTGCATTGGAAGTGAATGTGAAAGCCAATAACACCAAAAGTGAATAAATTTTTCTCATCGTTTCAATGTTATTTTTCCGGATGCTTTATTTCCTGTGCCATCGCTAAACTCAAAATAGTAAACACCGGCTGAGCATTCTTCTCCGAGCATCGGATTTGATTGATTGTTTTTTCCGTCCCATCCGTTCATATAAGGAGATGCGTAATAAACAGTTTCTCCCCAGCGATTAAAGACTTTCAAATAATTTCGCGGGTAATTTTGTACGTTCAGGATGATAAACTGATCATTGTATCCATCACCATTCGGAGAAAAGAAATCTGCGAAGACCAGGTCGTTAATTCGCAATGTATCATCTAATTCGCGGGTAGCAAGCTGTGCACTTTGAACAGAGAAATTAGTTTCTTTTTTCTCCATGAAACCAAGAGAAAGAATGAATAGTGGAATTAAAAATAGGAATCGGATCATGCGGAATAAGTTTTCTTTCACAAAAGTCAGCATTTTAAAGCATTATGCCTAAAAAAGAATGATAATATTTTTGAGTTGATTGATATAACAATTGGTTTGGAGTAATTTAATGCTGAAGTTTTCAGTTTCAGGAGTTCAAACAATGAAGCTGAAGAAAAGTAAATTCGAAGAATAAAATAAAAGGAGATTCGTTATGCGAATCCCCTTGTTGTTCTATAAAATTTGTTTATTCACTCTTAATTTAAGCCACCTCGTACATACGAACTGAACTGGTCGCTGAAAGTCGTGTTGTTATCCATTTGCGATTTGCTCAGTTTTTTGCTTTCCACCAATCCCCACAAAACAAATTCTTTCAGGAAATGTTTTTCATCCGCAAGTACTTTGGGCTGATATTTTTGGATCAGTGATTCCAAAGGGGCGATAGAATCCAATTGTGCATAATAGGTCTTGTCATCAGCATCTTCTGAAAGTATAAACTCGTCCTGTTCAAAGAACCAATCCACGATTTCCTGGTAAGGACCGCTTTCTCCCGGTTTTTCCAGTTTCTCAACCTTTGGAAAATAACTTTCAAAGAGCGTCTTCACTGCTCTTCCGATCAGCTGTTCCGCAACATAGGTACTTCCTTCCTGTTCGCCTTCGTAAACCAATTCCATTTTACCTGTCAGGGCTGGAATGATTCCTGAAAAATCTGCCAGACGAACGGTGGTCTTCGGGTTTTTGCTTTTCAAACCACGTAATTCTGCGGTACTCACTAAGTTTTCAAAGGCCGAAATACTCATACGTGCACTCACTCCGCTTTTCACATCGATGTATTCGCTTTCACGCGCTTCAAATCCGATTTGCTCGATCAGATCCATAGCCAGACCGGGAACCGAAATGTTTTCTTTTTGATCGCCTTCCAGTTTTGCTTCCTGTTCGGTGATCATCCGGGCAACCTGGATTGTTTCCGGGTAATGTGTCAGGATTTGAGAACCGATCCGGTCTTTCAGCGGTGTTACAATACTTCCACGATTGGTATAATCCTCCGGATTTGCTGTGAATACAAATTGAATATCCAATGGGAAACGCAATTGGAATCCACGGATTTGAATATCACCTTCCTGTAGAATATTGAACAATGCCACCTGGATTCGTGCCTGCAGATCAGGTAATTCATTGATGACAAAAATACAGCGGTTAGCCCGTGGGATCATTCCGAAATGGATAACACGCTCATCTGCATAAGACAATTTCATGTTTGCAGCTTTGATCGGGTCTACATCTCCGATGAGGTCAGCGATGGTAACGTCAGGAGTTGCGAGTTTTTCAGCAAAACGCTCTTCGCGGTGCACCCAAGAGACCGGAGTTTCATCTCCTTTTTCTGCAATCAGATCTTTTGCATAACGCGAAAGTGGAGCCAATGGATCATCATTTACTTCCGAACCCTGAACAATGGGCATCCATTCGTCCAATAAATTTACCATCAAGCGAGCCAGGCGCGTCTTTGCCTGACCGCGCAATCCCAGTAGGTTGATATTGTGTTTGGCTAAAATGGCACGTTCCAATTCCGGAATCACGGTGTTTTCGTAACCATGAATTCCTTCAAATGCTTGCTTTCCGGATTTTAGTGCTTCCATTAAATTCGATCGCAATTCTTCTTTAACGCTTTTTGTCCGGTATCCTGAGGCTTTTAATTCGCCCAATGTTTTAATTGATTTCATACGTTTTGTTTATTTGTAGAGGCAAGACTGTTTAGAGCTAACAGCCAGTATAATTGTGATCCTGACTCCCAAAGTCATGTCTCTTGACTCTTTGATAGTACTTAATTTTTTCTTATCCTCTGATTCGTTTAATCCGGTTTGCCTGGTAATCTTCAAAGATCATTTGTCCCAAGCCCTGTATTCCGGTATAAAATGCTTTTCCCTGGTTTGCAGCCGTGAATTGTTGAATAAATTGCTGCAAATAAGGATCCTGTGCAATCATGAAGGTCGTTATAGGAATGTGCAGTTTCCGCGCTTGCTGTGCAGTTGTGTAGCATTTATCGACAATGTATTTGTCCAAACCATTCGAGTTCATGTAATACGAACCATCCGGCTTGATGACACAGCTCGGTTTTCCATCCGTGATCATGAAGATCTGTTTGTTGGTATTCCGTTTTCTGCGCAATAAGTCCATGGCTAATTCCAGTCCGGCAACCGTATTGGTGTGATACGGTCCAACTTGTAAATAGGGGAGTTCTTTCGCTTCAATGGCCCAGGCATCATCGCCAAAGACCAAAATGTCCAGCGTATCTTTGGGGTAACGTGTTTTGATCAGTTCTGCCAAAGCCATGGCTACTTTTTTGGCCGGGGTGATTCGGTCTTCACCGTATAGGATCATACTGTGACTGATGTCGATCATCAAAACTGTACTCATTTGTGCTTTGTAGAAACTTTCTTCCACCACCAAATCGCGCTCATGAAGCTGGAATTCGCCGGGTCCATTGTTGATTTGGGCATTTCTCAGACTTTCTGTCATAGAGATTTTTTCCAGTCCGTCTCCAAAATTGAATTGGCGGTAATCACCCGTTTGTTCGTCGCCGTTTCCGCTGTGTTTGGTGCGGTGGTTTCCAATGCCACTTTTCTTTAAGTTCCCGAAGATTTGCTCTAATGCATGCTGGCGGATCGCACGCTCCATTTTAGCCGTAATATCAGTTCCTCCGCTTCCTTCTGTACCTGTTTTATCACGGATGAAATTTTTCTTGCGAAGATCTTCGATGAAGTCATCAATGGTATATTCGGCTGTGGTGAGTTCATATTCCTTATCAAGAACGCGCAGCCAGTCGATAGCTTCGTCAAAATCTCCCGAAGTGTGTGTGATCAATTCTTTGAAAATCTCGAAGAGTCGCTCAAATGGCGATTGTTCCGGGGCAGAATAGGGTGTGAATACAAATCCTTTACGCATGGTATTGTTTGTTTAGTTATTGATTGACCGTTAGTTGGATGAAAATGTTCGGTCAAATGGTTCCTGAATGAAGTCTGTATTTTTGAACGAATAAAGGTAAGCGAATAAATCCAATCATTCGGGGAATAGGAAACTTAAAATACGTTAAAATGAATCTAACTTTCAATCACTATAATTGAAAGAGCACAAAGTTTTTAACCGATTATGCTTTTTCATTGAATGTCTTTGGAGTGTCAATAAAAACCGGAAGAACTTACGAGTCTATTATATAAAAAATAAATCCCGGCAAACAATTGCTTACCGGGATTTATTGGGGTGTTGACAGTTTGTGAAACTACCAACTGAACGTGTCTTTTTATTAGTTTTTCACGACTTTTAGCAAGTTCATTTGACCTGCACGATAAACGCGTAAAAAGAAAGTGTTGGATTCATAAGCAGAAAGATCCAATTCCGTTTGAAGCGCATTCGGCTCGTTAGTTTCCAATACTTTACCAAGCATATCAAATAACTCCACGCGATCGATTGCTGAACATGATGAAGCGATGGTAACTTTACCATTTGTTGGGATTGGATAAACGTTTAATTCTGCAGTCTCAGTTTCACCGATTCCTGCAAAATCAACCTGTACACAGTTCGAAGTATCGATACAGCCGTACGCATTGTCTTGGATAATAATCGCATAGCTTCCTCCATTTGTAGGTTCAAAAATCACATCTGTTTCACCCGGAATCACGGACATATCGAAACAGTTTACCCACTGAGCAGTCATATCGACAAGCGTACCGGCAGTTAACGTACCTCCGGATGCAAAAATGGAAGACATGACATTGTGAATGGTAACCGTCATCTGATCGCTTGCGAAACATCCGTTAGCATCTGTTCCGGTTACGGTGTATGTTCCGTTTATGGGAACGATTGGCGTACCATCGATGGCTCCATTGGTCCAGGTATAAGTTTGAGCACCGTTTCCTGAAAATACATGCGGAATTCCCTGGCAAAGATCCAAATCAGGTCCTGCGGAAACAATTGGTGCGGTGTTGAAAGTCACAATGACCGTATCGTTCTTAATGCATCCGTTTGCATCTGTTCCGGTTACGATGTATGTCTCTGTACTTGTCGGTTCGAACGGTACATTATCCATGACTCCGTTATTCCAGGTATAAGTATCTGCACCTTGTCCTGCTAATGTGATATTGTTTCCTTCACATACGCTGAAATCTGTGCCTGCGCTTACGTTGGGAAGCTGATTTACGGTTACTGTGATGGTGTCATTTTCCATACATCCGATCGAATCAGTACCGGTTACAATATAAGTTGTTGTGGTCATTGCCTGGAAAGTAACACTATCCACTGCACCATTGTCCCAAGTATAGCTTTCTGCACCTGTTCCGTAAAGCACAACGCTATCTTCTGCACAAACTATCAGAGGTGCATGCGCTGTTACTACAGGAAGGGAAACAACTACGTCCAGTGTATCAAATGTTGCAGCACATCCCGGAACAGTTGCAGAAACAGTGTAGGTAGTTGTAGAAGTTGGCGTTGCCGGAATGGAAGTTGTTGTTTCTCCTGTACCCCAGGTAATGGTAGTTCCCGGTTGGTCAGCCAATGTATAATGAATATTCCCGTTCCATACCCGTGGCTGATAAACGGCTCCTGTATTTTGTGTAAACGGGTATTCCATACCGCCACCTTCAAGGAAAGTAATGTTTGCATCACTGGAATAAACGTTTCCGACATTTGTACCGTTCGAATAATTCAAACTAACAGCCGAAGTGTTTGATGTTACATAAAACGCATACGTTTGACCAGCAGGAATAGTAATATTCACATCTACCGGTACGGCTGAGAATCCGCCTGTATAGGTTACAGGTGCTGAGCCGATGAAAGTCCATGCTGAAGGCGTATTGGCAAACCCGTTCCATGTACCGACCTTGTAATAGATTTCGATCGTGGTATTGCCCATTGGGGAAGCATCAAATGACAGGATGGTAACCGCATTTGTTGCAACGATATCGAACATGTTACCACGGTGGTTATTTCCAGCTGTATTGGAAGCCATTAGCTGAAGACTCGGTCCATTGGCAAGAGCATTAAGGGTTATCCCGTCTCCGGAACATATCAGCGAATCAGAGGCGCTGAGAACAACAGAACAGGGCTGTGCATAAGCTTTGAACCCAATAAAAAATGTAAACGCAAGAATTGGTAAGTGTAGTACTTTCATCATAAATAGTGATTTAAAAATTCGGTGCAAAAATACTCTTTTAATCCGATTTCAGTATTTGTTAGAAGTAAAAAAAATAAAATCAGGGGTTTTCCCTTGTAACTTTAATAAGTTGATTGTCAGTGTTTTTTTTTGATGATGCACATGGCTAATATCAAAAACGGTGCGGCTAATGCCAGGAACATCCCATAATAGTAAATGACTTTTGAGAGCAAAAAAATAAGTCCGAAAAAGATGAGTACATAACTAATTGCCAGATGTATATTACTTTGTTTGTGATAATCCAAAAAGATCAAAAAAGGGCAAAGTAAAGAAACGAGTGCTATGAGAATTGAAATGATTATCATGGTGGGTAGTAAAGTTACAATTCTTTAAAAAATATCAAAGTGGGATTTATTCTATGATTAAGTGTATATTTCTCCCATCCTTTACCGGAATGTACAGCAAGGGTTTGTGTATCTGTACAATAAAATCACTTAATTCAAATAGTATGTGTTTTTCAGCAAATGCAAGTTTTATAGCAGGATCAGCTCTTGCGGTTGCCGGTGTGGCTTCTGTTAGCCAGGTTCGAAAACCTGCTCATCTGGTATTTGCTTGTCTTCCTCTTATTTTTGCCATTCAACAGGTTTGTGAGGGATTCGTTTGGCTTTCGTTATCACATACTTACTTTTCAGAATGGCACAACTTTGTCAAATACGCGTTTCTCATTTTTGCACAGATCATTTGGCCTTTTTGGATCCCGCTTGCATTCCTGAGTATTGAACGCTTACCGGAACGCAGGAAGATTATTCGCTATTTCCTTTTCGCCGGTATTGCGGTTTCAATGATGCTTGCCTACCGATTGATTTTTTCCCCGGCAATCGCACAGATCGACGGATGCCATATCTCCTATAGAATTGGCACAACTACCGTACTGCAAATCGTAACGGGTATTTTGTACATTGCTGCTATTGTGGTTACACCCTTCTTTTCCAGTTGGAAAAGAGCGATTACTTTGGCTGCAGCCAATGTTATTTCTTTGGTAGTAACGCATGTGTTCTTCGAAGTCTACCTGATTTCCGTGTGGTGCTTTTTTGCAGCTGTACAAAGTGTTTTGGTAGTTTTTATTATGCGGGAGGTTAAACGAACACCTGAATAAATAAGCCATTGTTTTTTTTGAATTAAAATGAATAATTTAGTACAAACTTCTTTTCATATGAATCGTCTTATTGGTCTTTTTTTTTGTTTGATTTCGTTGCTGACAGTTTACTCTCAGGTGTCACCGGCAATAAAAATTACTGCTGCAACCAGAATCCCCGGAGATCATTTTGGGAACAGTGTTGCTATTGATGGTTCGTATGCAGTTGTGGGGGTTTGTAACCTTTATTCAACCAGTGTTGCAGGTTCTGCCATTATTTTCGAACAGGACGCCGGAGGTAATTGGAATCAGATCCAAATTTTGGCACCTTCAGATCTTCAACCGGGAGATCGTTTTGGTTCATTTACTGCAATTAGCGGCAATTACATTGTAGTTTCAGCACCGGCAGCTGATTCGGTGGGACAGGACAGTACGATTACTGCAGCCGGAGCTGTATATGTGTATGAAAGAAATCCGGGTGGTGTATGGAAGCAAGTCGCGAAAGTTCGGGCATCGGATGCACGTTCGAACGACAGATTCGGGGATGTTGCTCTTAGCGGAAAGTATTTGGCAGTTGGTTCGTACAATGATTACGATGTAAATGGGACAAACTATAAAAGTTCAGCCGGAGCCGTTTATGTTTTTGAACGTACGGATGGAGGTGAGTGGTTACCGGTTCAAAAGTTAACAGCTTCAGATCGCGCCAGTGAGGATTCTTTCAACAAGGTTGCGGTCGATGGGTATACAAAAACCATTGTGGTCGGAGCGCCAAGATCATCTACTGATGTTTCGGGAGCAAATCCGGTTTTATATGCCGGAGCGGTTTACGTTTTTAAGCGTGATGCATCCGGAAATTGGAATGAGACACAAAAACTGACAGCTTCAGCACGTCATCAACAAGCTTATTTTGGTACATCCGTAGACGTAAGTGGAAGTTGGATCCTGGTAGGTGCCGATAATGAGCATTATAATGAAAATGAAATTTACGACGGAAACAAGGAAGGAGCGGCTTATTTATTTGAAGAGAATGGAGCAGGATCGTGGTTGCAGAAGCAGAAGATCCTGGCACACGACGGTTTTAATGGCGATGAATTTGGCCGGGCCGTTTCACTTGAAGGAAATTATGCACTGATCGGTTCTGCTGGAATCAGCGATGAAAATGGGGGGAATTTTATGGGTTATGCTGGTTGTGCTTATCTCTACGAAAGGAATGGAGCTACCTGGTCACTAAAAAAGAAACTGGTGGCTCCGGATAGGAGTGTCTTTGCCGAGTTCGGTTGGTCGGTAGCAATTTCAGGAGCACAAATTATTATCGGTGCCGTTCATGAGGATCAGGATCCAGGGGGCGGTTTGGAGTACGGGGCAGCCTATATTTTTACTATCCTGAATCCGCTCGGAACGGAAGAAAATGACCTTTCTTCAATCAATATTTACCCAAATCCGACAGATGGTAAGCTGACCATTTCATGCAATAAGACATTCGCTTCATTGACTCTCATGGATATGACCGGTAAAATTCTGAACGAAACGGCTGTTTCAAATCCGGATATGGTCTCTTATTCCATTGATCAGCCTGCAGGAATTTATTTTCTGAAGATTACGGCAGGAAATTCGTCGGTAATCAAAAAAATTCTGGTGCGATAGGGATTTGTAACTCACTTTAAGCTGTCTTTCCTGCATATAACCAAAAACAAAGGCTGATTTTCCATTACTTCCCGGATTTCAATCAATCCGAATGCTTCGAATTCTGCGTGGATCGATTCGCGGTCGTAGAAGAATATGTTGACACCTCCGAACTGCTCGTATCTGTCTTTACCGATCAATTTTCC
>CAMPIU010000072.1 GCA_946886545.1 uncultured Flavobacteriales bacterium
TTAATTGCTCGACTACTATTTACTGAAGTGGGAAAAGGGAGATAAAGTACAATGTACCGATCCCGGCCAGAATAACAAAATAGCTGTTGGTGGTAAGCACAAAGCAAACGATGGTAAAAATGATCGATGCGTCTACCACTCCCATTTGAATGATTCGTGTAGAAGTATATGATTTGATCAGTTTCAAAGGATTCATTTCGTTATGAACTTTGGCAAGCATGGATTTTCTAAGAAAAATGCTTAAAGATACTGCGCTTACCATAAGAATTGGAGCGATCAATTGGAATAGCTCATTAGTATTTGTTTGCTGGCTTCCTGATTCGATAATAAGACTCATGGCCGTTAGAAAACTGAGAATCCCAAAGAGAAAAGCTCCGAAAAGAATTCTTAGGAGAGTGAGATTACTTTCCAGTTTATGCGAAACTTGTTCGTTCATTGGTTCAGGGTGAAAAAAATCCCCGGCATTTATCGCCGGGGATTTTGATTATTAGAATGGTAAATCGTCGTCGTCGCTTGGTGCAGTAGATGCACTTGGTGTAGCAATCGGATCTAAACTCATTGCAGTTGGTCCGCCAGCCGGAATTCCACCTCCCATTGCCGGTGCTCCAACTTTTTCAATTCTCCATGCTTCGAGTGTATTGAAGTATTTAACTTCTCCTTGAGGACTTGTCCATTCACGTCCTCTAAGGTTGAAAGACACTTCAATCTGCTCTTGAGTGTTAAATCCATCAATCAAACTGCATTTATCTTGCGTTAATTGAAACAGGATATCCTGAGGATACATACTTGCATTATCAGTTAAAACAAATTCTCTCTTTGAAAATTTTTCGGATACTTGAACGGTATCATTCTTCACCTTTAATATTCCGGATATTTTAAACATATTTCTACGGGTTATTTACAATTTTTAATCGTTAAAAGAGAGCAAGGTCATCCAGGCTCCTTCAATATCATTTTTATTAATTAATTCTTTTGCGCGTTCATGCAGAGCGAGTTCCAGCTTTACCGGTTCGTCTTCTAAAGTTAGGAATAAATCACTTAATTCCAATAGTTTATACTCGTTTACATCTGTTTCATTCGGTAATTCCGTAACGCCTGCCAACTGTGCCAGATCGTTTCCGGAGAGAACGGAACTTACACGGATATCATCCGGAATCTGGTCAAAACCAATGCCCACAGTTGTGATAGGTTTCGTGATTTCGAACATGGAAGCTTCATTCGCGTGACAATACCAATTTCCTCCCATCCGGGCTACCAGGTTGATCTTCTTTTGATCAATAGTTCCGTCTTCAGCCAAAATTTCTTCGTGAATGTGAATTTTGGTTACTTCGCAAATAACCAAATTTCCTGCTCCTCCCTGATCTCCCAATTCGCGAACCTCTAAAACCTTGCATTCAAATTGAACGGGTGCTTCCAAAACACGCATGGGTCTGATCGTATCTGATTTTATCGGAGTCAGGCCGGACTTAACAAATTCATCCACTTCCGGACCGTATGGGGAACTGCTCAGGCTCATTTGGTGCAGGATGTCCATGTTCACAATGTTAATAACCACTTCGGGAATTTTTTTGACATTGTTATAAGTATCCTTGGTTGTATTGGTTCTTCCGTTTCTTGCCGGAGAAAAAATAAGGATTGGCGGAGCTGCCGAAAACACATTGAAAAAACTAAACGGGGATAAGTTGTTTACTCCGTTTTCATCGATTGTTGAAGCAAAAGCGATGGGACGTGGTCCGATGGCTCCAAGCAAATAGCTGTGAAGTTTGGGTACGGGAAGTTCTTTCGGATCGAGCGTTAACATTCTTGAAATTTCTACAAAAGTAGAAAAATCAAAGAGGCACTTTGAAGTAAGTTGCCAGATTTAATTAACAAAATGACAAATCCGGATAGCTTCGTTTAGCGAATCACCTTTTTGGAAATTTTTCCATTCGAACCTTCTACCTGGATAATATACATACCGGAAGAATAATTGCTCATGTCTACCAAAGTTGTCTCTGTAATTTTCGCCCGCGTCATTACTTTTCCGGATAGATCGACAATGATATAGGTCAACTGGTCCTGGTAATCTTTTAATTCAATAGTAGCTTGTTGATTCTGCGAATTGTAAAAAAGATTAACAACATCAGATAAATCTGTTTCTCCTAAACTGGCTGTAACCCCACCTTCCTGGATAAAAACTCCGGAGTCGAAGATCGCATCTTTCAAATCTGCAATGACCATTATCAGGTGATAGGTTAATCCCGGGGTTACAGGAATGTTTGCAGTAAGTGGTTTTGTCATTCCGTTGTATTGGATGTAATGATTGTCGAAACCATAAGGGGCTTGAAGCGTGCCCTGGTCGCCGTTATCAATGTAATAGCTTGAATTATATGAAGAGTTTATCAGGCTTACACAAATGGAATTTTCATTGGGTAATTTTGCAAAGTTTTGAACTTGGGGATATTCATTCCCGGAAATCAAAATACAAAAGGCATCATTATAGCCTTGTAAAGCATATTGGGAATATTCTTCAGAAGCAAACTGGTAGTTGATCTTTAAATCGGACCCGGATGGAATCACATCAAATTCAATTCTGGCAGCATCCCGGTTAATAGAACCCGGATACATTTGGTCCATCAGGATATAACCGGATTCATGCTGATCAATTCCTGCATTGATGATATTGTTTGGTCCCAATGCGTAATATTTGGATCCTGTTGTCATTAAAAGTCCTGAATTCATGGTCATACCAAAGGTGTTGGCATTAAAATATGCAAGTGCATCCGGATTTCCGAAATATTCTACATTTGAAATGCTGACTCCTGAGCCGGAAAGTGTACTTTCAACAATTTGCTGAGGATTTCCTCCGCCAACATTGAGTTGCCCGAAAGAAAATACGGGAATAAAGAAAATGATAAGGTGGTGAATATGTCTCATGCTATCGAAATATGTCTGCAAATATACTTGTTCTGGTCGATTTAATTCTTCTTTGATTCTTTTTTCAGTAAATACAGATTCCGATTCAATTCGAAGGAATAATCATGCCCGATAGCATAAGATTGCCATTTGGATGAACAGTTCAATTTTTGTTTTCCATTCATGATCGGCATGTTGAATCCGGGAACACAATTGATCCAGCGGTACTGAACTTTGTTCTTTTTGTATTTCAATTGAAGGGTTGGTGGGTTCTTTTCTCTCAGGTATTGATCAAATACCTTTGAAAGATCCACTCCCAATTCTTCTGACATGAATTGTTCGATTTGTTGTGTAGTGACTGTTTGGTGGTAAAAAGTTGCGTTCATTTTCCGAAGCATCATGCGAAATAAGGAATCGTTTGCATAGATTGTTCGAATGGTGTGAAGCATATTGGCAGCTTTGTTATACATATCGCCGCTTCCTTCCGTGTTTACTCCATAAGGCCCGATAACCGGCTTGTCGTTCATAATGTTCTTACGGAGTCCCTGGCAGTATTTGTCTGCATCTGCTGTTCCGAACCAATAATCGGTAAAAAGTGTTTCACTGTAACAGGTAAATCCCTCGTGAACCCACATGTCGGCTATGTCTTTCGAAGTAATGTTGTTTCCGAACCACTCATGTCCGCTTTCATGAACGATAATAAAATCCCATTTCAATCCGACCCCGGTTCCGCTTAAATCAGAACCCAAATAACCATTTATGTACCCATTTCCATAAGCTACGGCACTTTGGTGTTCCATTCCCAGATAAGGGGCTTCAACTAATTTGTAGCCGTCTTCATAAAAAGGGTAGGGACCAAACCAGTATTCCAAAGCTTCTAGCGTTTTCGGTGCGTCCAGGAATTGCTTTTTGGCTTTCTCTTCATTTCCTCTCAAAACCCAGTAATCGATTTCCAGGTTTCCCTTTTCACCTGCAAAATGTTCGTGCATGTTTACATAATCTCCGATATAGGGAATAATGCAATAGTTATTGATCGGATTAGTGACTTTCCAGGAATAGGTTGCTTGATTCAGGTTTTTCATTTCTTTTCCGATGAAAGTTCCGTTACTTACACAAACCAAATCCCCCGGACAGGTATAGTGCATAGTAACGCCATTATCCGGTTCATCAAATTGGGAATCTTTACACGGAAACCAAACACTTGCTCCTTGTCCCTGGCAGGCAATGGAAACCCAGGGTTTGCCATTCTGATCTTTTGACCATACAATTCCGCCGTCCCAGGGTGCGCGTTTTGCTACACGTGGTTTTCCGTGGAAGTATACCGTTATTTCATTGTTATCTTCACCGCTTATTGCACCTGGAATAAAATAGACATTTCCGTCCTTCCGAAAAGCTAATTTTTTTAGTCCGCTTTTTGATAGAATACTGTCAATAATCATTGGTTCCTGAAGGTCGATCTGTAATTCAGAAGTGTTTTTTGCACTTAATTCCAGGACTGAAAAACGTATCGTGTTTTTACCATGAATCTCCTTCTTTTCGATATCAAATGTTACGCTTAGGTCATAGTGTTTCAGATCCCACCAATTACGGGAACTCCCATAAGTACCCCTTAAAGTATCTGCATGGCTGAATTGGCTGTATGAGGACGATGCAGAAATGATCAAAAGAAAAATCAGCAGGTATTTCATGAGTTGTTTTTGGTGAATTTAATCATTCTTTAAATGATAGCTGGGTACTTCCTTAGTGTTAAGCAGTTTGCGACTGCTTCACTAAGTCTTCGATAGCTGACGCTATCTCTTCTTTCCGTATAGATGATTGTTTTCTGCCAGACGAAATAAGACAATTTCAGTAATCAGCTTTACAGGAAGTGGTTCATTTAAAGGGAATTGTACGGAACCCTTTCCTTGTTTGTATTTAGATAACTCTTTTTCAAATGCTTTGTGACCGGTTGGAGTGGCATAAAACCCAATATGCGATTTGTATGAGGCGTATACTAAGGGTTTTCCATTGACTTTATAAGCAGGCATTCCGTATGAAATCGATTCTACCGCTTCTGGGGAAGTTTCCCTGATCAATTTTCGGAGAGCAATTAAACGCTCCTGAGTTTCTTCTTCAAACTCCTGGATATATTGATCTACGTTTGTAAATGTTGTTTTCATTTTAATTAAGATTTTAAGACTATAGGTCCCGATAGTTATCGGGATTAAGATCTTAAGACTTGGTTAGTTCAGTCTTAAAGTCTTGATATCCTACTATCCTGGTGTCCAATTAGAGATAAATATAACTCAAAAATTAAATCTTGAAAACAAGTCCTTTTTCAGCTAAAAGTTTTCTTAGTATTGGAATGGAAGTTTTACCTATCCCGTGAAACTGTAGAATTTCCTTTTCTGTATGCCGGGCTAGTTCTTTTAATGAGCTAATGTGATTATTTTCCATTGCTCTTCGTGCCGGAGCAGAAAGAACGGAAAAAATCTCGGCTTCAGATTTCCGTTCTTCTTCGCAGACCGGGCAAGTCGGGCAATCACTGCTTTTGAAGTAATGATGCCCCTTTTTACAAATTCGTTCTGTTTTTTGTGACATCTCTTAAGCGTATTCTTTTTGGTTTAATGTATTTCGTCAACCTGCTGTTGGTAGGATATTTCCTGTTTTTTGTCAGGTTATTGGCAATAATGGCAACAAGGAGAAGAATCAGCACTCCGGACAGAACCGGGGACAGCACATACATGAACCCGAGGGCTTTTATTTTGGGAGTTCCTATGACAGCTATCAGAGCAGTTGCACCGCCGGGAGGATGGAGTGTTTTGGTCATTTGCATAGCAACAATAGAAAGACTTACTGCAAGTGGTGCAGAGACCCAGATCGGATCGGGAACGAGTTTATAAACACAGACACCGATGAAAGCCGAAACAAGATGTCCACCGACTAAATTACGCGGTTGGGCCAACGGACTTTGGATTGCTCCGTAAATCAATACACTGCTTGCTCCAAATGACCCGATCAGGAAGATGTTTTCCAATTTGTCAAGTGATTGTGCCTGAGTCAAGGCGATCAAACCAATTCCGAAAAAAGAGCCGATGAATGTCCAAAGATGTTCTTTTGCATCGACCAGTGTTTCTTTGTATAGAACATAGCGTGCTTTTCGGATGGATTTGTATCCCTTTTTCTTGTTATTCATGTGGATTTCTTGGTTTACAAATTTAAACAGATATTTCCGGATGCTCTGATGAAATAGAGTTTCCAGGCCTCAATTCACAAATTTTTTGCAGAACAGCTTGGTTCATGGGTAACCGGGAAATTGCACGAATTGGCTATAAAACACTGTTTATTGGCTTCGTGATGTAAACTGTTTGCCAATTCTATTTGCGCAGGATCTGCAATGACCACTTTTGGACGAAGTACCACAGACGTAAATCGGCCTCCGTTTGGATGATCCTGGATCATTTTTCCAATCGGTTCATCCTGGTACTCAATCACTCGTATTCCGGCATCTGCACATAAATGAAAGTACCAAAGCATGTGGCAGCTTGAAAGGGATGCCAGAAAAAAGTCTTCAGGATTATGCTTTGTTTTATCACCACGAAAAGGGACATCTGCAGAACACAGTAAATCGGGTTTATTCGGAATCTGAAGGGTGAATTCTCTTCCGTAAGCAGCGTAATCGGAAGTTCCTGTTCCTTTATTCCCGGTCCAGTAAATAGTGGCTTCGTATGTATGTTCTTTCATAATATTAGAAACGAAAAGTTGTTGAATGGATTATTTGGAGTTCACAAGAACTAATGTGGAAAATTGTCTTTCGACCGCTTGCCCGTCTTTAGTCCTTACTGTTTCTGTTTGAGAATCTTCGTTGTTAAGAGTGAAGGAACTTTGATCAACTAAGCTCATTACCTCGTCCGGATTGTAAAGTGTGAATCCGAATGGTGTGAATGGCAATGTTTCCATAAAACTTCGGTGTGCAAAGGTCAGTGAGAATGTGCCCCCTGGTTTGAGGACGCGAGCCAGTTCCGTAAGCATGGAAAGCGGATTCTCCCAAAAATAGAGGGTATTAACTGTAAACAATTTATCAAACTGATTAGTTGCAAATGGGACTTGTTTGCCATCATACAATACGAAAGAAGCTTTTTGAGCTTCAATAAAGGACTTGTTCAACTGTTGTCCTTCCTGGTTCATCAATGTTGAAATCTCCAAACCTGTATAATGGATATTCCCACATTGGGAAAATAAAAATTCCAGGTGTCCGGCGTTTCCATGTCCTAATTCTAAAACGGAATCTCCTGGAGTAAGCTTCAAATTCGAGATTGCATTTTTTGTCATCCCGATATTTGTTTCATGCATCATTTGTGCAATTTCATTGCCTTTTTCTCCTTTCGGATGACTTAATTGGGAGGCAAGTTCTGTTAATTGTTCTTTCTCCATTTCTCGTTTTTCACGAAGATAATCATAGAATTACGAATCGGTTAATCATTTCCATTCGTAGTGGCGAAAAATTTTTCGCCACTACCTGATCGCATTCGTAATTAAGAATTAATATTCACCTAACCTTAAAACCCTGAAATATGGGGAATTTTGCAGCAAAAAATGGAATTATTTATCAGTGTTTTTGCAGCTTTGTTCTCAGTTTTGAACCCTTTGGGGACTGTTCCCGTTTTTGTTGGATTGACCAAGGACGACACCAAGCACAACCGGGACAAAACTTCACTCTGGACTTCTATTAATGTGTGTGTCATTCTGTTGATTTCGTTTTTTGCAGGCAAGTATGTTTTGAATTTCTTTGGAATCAGCATTTCTTCGTTGCGCGTTGCAGGTGGGTTAATAATAGCGACAACCGGATTTTCTTTGTTAACAGGTTCTTTTACCAAACATAAAGGGATGAAGCGGGCAAGTGTTCAGGCTGATTTGGAAACGAGATCAGAAGTTTCGCTAACACCATTGGCAATTCCGATGCTGGCCGGACCCGGATCTATTTCGCTTTTAATTACCTACAATCAAACATTTGATAATCAGGCACAGCATGTATTATCTGTTTGTGCAATTATTGCGGTTTGCCTGGTGATCTATTTTATTTTGAGAACATCCCATTTCATTGTGAAAGCACTGGGAGCTTCCGGGATCAATGCCATTTCGCGTATTATAGGATTTATAGTCATTGCAATAGGAGTGGAGTATGTTTCATCCGCCGTTCAGGAAATTTTGAAAATCAATTGATTATCAATTATCAAGTGGGATGATCCTCTCCTTGATAATTAATCCATTTTTAATGATAATTATTGATCCTCCTGCGGACTGAATGTAATGTCAAAAATGGTCTCCGGATAAGTTTTCAGCTCCATGGTTCCTTCCAGCTGGTCCGTTAAAGATTCGATGAGGTCTAATCCGAAAGATCCTTGTCTTGACGGAGCTTTCCAGGTACCGCTGTCACGGTATATCAACTTGCATTTTTTTCCCTGATGGTGCATAAATGAAATGGAGATAAGGCAATTTTCGTAATCATCAAAAGCATACTTCAACGAGTTGGAGATCAATTCATTAAGTATTAATGCGATTGGCACAATAGATCGCAGGCCGATTGAATCAATATCACATTCTATTTTGAGGCTTACAGGATATCCGGATTGATAGGATGAAACCAAATCGGAGGATAGATCGTGCAAATATTCCCGTAAATGAAGTGTAGAAAGATGATCACTTTGATACATTTTTTCGTGAATCATAGACATGGCAATCACGCGGTGGGTAGCATCTTTAAATTTGGCAATTGCTTCCGGATTCTCCAATTCCCGGGATTGCAAACGCAGTAAACTGGTGATAATTTGAAGGTTGTTTTTCACCCGGTGGTGAATTTCTTTCAGCATCACTGTTTTTTCTTCATTCTGTTTAGAAATAATATTGTATTGTACCTGAAGTACATCCTGAGCTTCATTCAATTTTTTCCGTCCTACTTCATTGGTACGAATGTTTTCCCAGCCTAGATATCCCAGAATTGCAAAACACAAAATGCAGTTTATAATTGTAGCCGTCAATTGCTCATGTGTCAGATTCCGCATGATTTCCATTTGCGGATCCAGGAAATAATAGAAATAAACCGATTGGGCTGTCGCATGAAATAAGGTAAAAGCCAAACCCCATCTGGCACCTAAAACAATAAACGCGAAAAGAATGTTAATTGTCATCCAATAACCATCTAAAAAGTGTGGCTGGTTGTGAACAAAAAACAAAGTAACTGTGCAACAGAGTGCACCAACTACGTTGAAAATAATCGTTGGCAGACGAAATTTCCCGGTTTTAAAAATGTAAATAGTAGTAACTAAAACGGTAAGGAAAGCCAATAAAGTGATCGAAGCGACAGCAATACTGAAATAAATAAACAAGACAATACTTAGAATTCCGATAGCGATGCTTAAAAACAAAGACATACGGTAGGCAAGTAAGAATCTGGTCTCATCCTCGAAACTTGTTTCATTAAAGAACTTTGGAAAGAAAATTCGCTTAAGCATAGTCTAGTTTTGGTTAGTGAAGATACTGAATCTTTGATTTCCTAATTCGATTATGTGATGAATTATTAGAAATCCGGAGAGAATCTCAGTTTAGAGTATGAAAAAACCCTGATCTGTTCTTACAGGATCAGGGTTTAATTCGTTATAGTGTAAGTAACAGCTGTCGCTTACTTTTTTCGATCTACTTCAACAGTTGCTAATTCGTCAGCTTTGTAAGCACCCGAATCCAATTTATCTTTCAATTTCTTGAATGTTTCAATAGTGTAAGTTACATCCTCTAAAGTATGTGCAG
>CAMPIU010000073.1 GCA_946886545.1 uncultured Flavobacteriales bacterium
CTCCCAAAGTTTCATAAGAATCCGATTCCGGCAATTTCAACCCATAAGTTCTGTTTAAATAGGAAATCTCAGCCCGGGCAGAAAAACGATAGGTCTTTTCATCGATTTGCTCTTCCAGCCATGGTTCATCATCGTGCTCATCTTCAATTTCTCCAAAGATCTGCTCAATGACATCTTCAATCGTTACAACACCTGAAGTTCCTCCGTATTCATCCACAACAACGGCAATGGATTGGGTCTTCGTAGTAAATAATTCGAGTAGTTCTTTCCCAGGCATGGCTTCCGGAACGAAGGAGATCGGTCTTAAGATCTGGGTGATTACGGTTGGTTTTTTGAATAACTCGTAGGAATGCACGTACCCGATAATATTGTCTACAGAATCTCTGTACAGCAGTAGTTTCGACAAGCGTGTTTCGACAAACTTTGCAAGGAGGTTTTCAATACTTTCTTCTACATCAATAGCTTCAATTTCCATTCGAGGAACCATACAGTCACGCGCTCTGATCCGGGAAAAATCGAGTGCGTTTTGAAGAATTTGAATTTCATTCCCCAAATCGGCTTCGTCTTCCATTCGCTCATTAACGTCCTGGACAAAATGCTGCAGATCTGTTTTGGAAAACACTTTTTCCGATTGTTCTATGCGAATTCCAAAGAGCCGCAACAAACCATTACTCATCCATACAATCAACTTCGTCGGAATATAAAGAATCCAATAAATCAAAAGCATGGGAGCGGATCCCAGTCGAAAAATTCCATTCGGATTGATCTGGAAAAGAACTTTCGGAAAGAATTCGGCTATCGTCAAAACAATCAAAGTCGAAATTATGGTTTGCAACAATACGACCAGGTACTCCTGTTTTATTCCCCACGAATCAATCAAAGGATCCAGGGTTTCGGCCATGTACATCCCGAAAATGACAATTCCAATGTTATTGGCTATCAGAAGGGTTGCCAGAAAATGTCCGTCATTTCCGTAGAAAACATTTAAGAGACTGCTGTACCAGGAATTTTTACCCCGATCCAATTCCACTTTCAATCGATTGGATGAGACAAATGCAATCTCCATTCCTGAAGAATATGCAGAAAATAGTAGTGATGCAAGAATTATGATGACAGCAGGGTCCATTCAGCTAATGAAAGTAATGAAGTTATAGAAAAATCGCGAACAAAATTCAAATAAAAACACGTGGGTACGCGATTAATCGCGTACCCACCGAATAGAATATATGTATTAAACGACGTCGAATCCGATGTCTTTTCTAAAATACGCTTTGTCGTAAGAAATTTTCTCAATGCTTGCATAAGAGCGTTCCAAGGCAGCTTCCAGGTTTCGTCCGTAAGATGTAACTGCTAAAACCCGTCCACCGTTTGATAGAACTACCGGTCCGTCGCTTGATGTCCCGGCATGAAAAACCAAACTGTCAGTCACACTATTGATCCCGTTGATCACTTTGCCTTTTTCATACGCATCCGGATATCCTCCGGAAACCATCATGACTGTACAAGCACTTCTTTCTTCGAATTGAATATCACATTCTGAAAGGGTGTTTGTGGCAACACCTTCCAGTAAATCGATCAAATCGGATTTTAGGCGCGGCATGACTACTTCTGTTTCAGGATCCCCCATCCGGCAATTGTATTCAATCACGTAAGGTTCACCCTTCACATTAATGATTCCAAAGAAAATGAATCCTTTATAAACGATTCCGTCAGCTTTCAAGCCTTTTACTGTCGGGATAATAATTTGATTTTCAATCTTATCCATGAACGTTTTATCACAGAAAGGAACCGGGGAAACTGCCCCCATACCACCTGTGTTCAGTCCTGAATCTCCCTCTCCGATGCGTTTGTAATCTTTCGCTTCCGGAAGGATTTTATAGGAATCTCCGTCTGTTAAAACAAAAACAGAACATTCAATTCCTTTCAGGAATTGTTCTATAACGACTCTTGAAGAAGCATCACCAAATTTCGCGTCAGCAAGCATGCTTTTTAATTCAGCTTTTGCTTCAGGAAGTGTTTCAGGGATCAAAACGCCTTTTCCTGCTGCTAATCCATCCGCTTTCAATACGTATGGAGCTTTCATTCCTTCCAGGAATTTGTATCCCTGCTCTAAGGTATCTTTTGTAAAAGTTGCGTATTTGGCTGTCGGGATATTGTGACGCATCATAAAGGCTTTGGCGAAATCCTTACTTCCTTCCAACTGAGCAGCCTCTTTGTTTGGCCCGATAACCGGAACATTTTTCAATTGAGCATCAGCTAAAAAGAAATCATGGATTCCTTTCACCAAAGGATCTTCCGGACCTACGATCACCATGTTAATATTCTCAGCGAGAACAAAGTCTTTAATTGCAGGAAAGTCTATTGCAGAGATATCCACATTTGTTCCATGCAGTCGGGTACCGGCATTTCCCGGAGCAATAAATAATTGCTCTAAATGAGAACTTTTGGCAATTTTCCAGGCAATTGCATGTTCTCGTCCTCCTGAACCCAACAATAAAATACGCATATTAACAGAATTTCAAGATTGATTCAAAGAAACGTTTTCCATCTTCATTTGCCAAAGCTGCATCTGCAGCTCTTTCAGGATGGGGCATCATTCCAAACACATTTCTTCCCGGGTTACAAATTCCGGCAATGTTATGTAAAGAACCATTCGGGTTACTTGTTTCGGAAATCTGGGCTTCTTCATTTACATAATGAAACAATACCTGATCATTATCCAAAATAGATTTCATAGTGTCATCTGCCGCATAAAATCTTCCTTCTCCGTGTGCAATTGGAATTTTGTATGCTTTTGCAGCATCTAATCCCTTTGTAATTGCGCTGTTGGATGTTGCCGGTTTCAAATAGACATTCTTGCAAATGAACTTTTGATTATTGTCCTGCAACAAGCCGCTTTCTGTCAGGATTTGAAATCCGTTACAAATACCCATTACGTAACCACCTTTGTCGGCATGATTCATAATTTCACCCATGATAGGAGAAAGCTTTGCAATTGCTCCTGAGCGTAAGTAATCTCCATAAGAGAATCCACCCGGAAGAACTACAAAATCCACCCCTTTCAAGCTGGTATCTTTATGCCATAAACGTTCTACTTGTTGGCCCATGATTGTTTCAAGGACATATACCATGTCTTCATCACAATTGGAACCGGGAAAGGTAACAACACCAAATTTCATTGATCTATTTTTGCGACGGAAGCCCGTCAATTCATGAATGGCAACAAAGTTAGTCAATCTAGTCAGACAACCATGTATGATATCAGGAAAAATTTAGCAACAGCTATAATTAATGTGAGATAGAAAAAGATACTCGCCACCCGTTGCCAAATACGATGAATAAAGGCAAAGGTAAAGAAGAAACTTAAAGGAATAAAGAGCATGCTGATCCATTCGGACTGTTGATAAATAATCATTTCCGCCACACCCAATAGCAAAGTCCCGACAAGAATCCATATTAAAGCGCGGTTCAATTTTTTAAACCGGATATTACTGACACGAACCCGGATCTGGGTTCCGATGATACTCAGCAAAAACAGAATCACAATGGTTGCTGTTGTTCCATAAAAAAAGACTTCTTCATACTTAATAAGAGAGGAATGCCGTAAAATCCGGGTGGAAATAGTATGTCCCGAAATCCACCAATATCCCAAACCATTGATAATCGGAATTAAAAATCCAATGATCATTAAAAGCCATTGTCTGAAACTAAAAGGATGCAATGCCCAAGCAGAAAACCAAAATGGTATAATCAGGGCTGCACTGGGGGGTAGGAATGAGGCTGATAATCCAATAAAAAAAGCGCTGTTAAATGAGGATGTAAGATTTGTTTCATTGCTTTTCAACTGAAACAGCAAACGCAGAGATTGAAGCAGGAACAAATGACAAATCAATACCGCATCCACCTGGTAGAAAGAATGGGAGAAACTCATCAAAACTACATAAAACAAAGAAGGGCCGTAGTTGTTCTTGTCTAAGAATTCATGCTGATTGAACAGAAAATTTAATTGAATTGCGTTTGCCATCACGATGAGGGAAGCTACAATTGAAGTCCACCAGGAACTCATAAAAGTGGTTTTTCCCCAAAGTCCCAGATCAACAACATCAATCAAAGTATGGAAATGAAAATGCGCATTCAGGAATTGAAACCCAACAATAATTGGAATCAATAGCAGCAACACTAAGGGACGATTACTCAGAAAAGGGCGCAATATCATGCTACGAATTTAATCGGAAATTTAGAATCAAAAAAACAAACGGCCATTCACCCATTCCGGATCCAAAACAGCCTTGTGTTTTTTATAAAATTCAATGGCCGGTTCATTCCAGTCCAGGACTTGCCAATCCATGCGTTTAACTTCCCATTTTTTGGCAACTTCAACTACCCGCACAAATAATTCCGAACCTATTCCTCCTCTTCTAAATTCCGGTTTTATATAGAAATCTTCCAAATAAAGACATCTTCCCTTCCATGTTGAGTAAGAGCGGTAATACAATGCGAATCCTACAATTTCCGAGACTTCGTTTTCAACAACCAATGCTTCGCATACACGATCCACAAATAAATCAATCCGAAGGTTCTCCAGAGTATTAGTAACTTCATTCGGTGCTTTTTCATACAAAGCCAATTCAGAGATCAAACCATGAATTGCTTCTTCGTCACCGATTTTTGCCTCACGAATGTTCATTCTACAAACCTCCCAGATTAAAGCGGAATCGAATACCTGTACTCATGTTACCGGTTGGATACGATGTTGCAATCTTAGGATTAGTAATTACCTGATCGTAATAATACTGAACCATTAGATTTGCCCCGATGTTGTAATCAATTGATGATTTAATTGAAATCACTTTTTGACCCGCAGTAGCTTGCTCCGTTGATTCCACGATTTTGCGGATTACAGTTAAGTTATCGCGGAACGTAAAGTCGAAACGAATGTTTAACGGATTCTCCGGTTTGTTTTTACCGATTTTAAATGGCATTCTAACTTTCGGGAATTTATAACCAACTCCAACAACCAACTCATTTCCTAATACCTCAGTAACCTGGTTATTATTTAATGAAAGGGTAGCTGAACGGTCCTTCTTAATTTCAAACTTGGTGATCAAACCTTGCTTTTTAATGTTCCATGTTGCATCGAAACCGATTAGCGGAGAAAAACGCTCTGAAATAGTAACCGTCTGAATGTTTCTTTCAGAAATAAAGTTATTATTCAAATCCCTTGCGGTTGCCGATCCGTTTTGGTCGAATGTCGCGTTTAAGTTTGACTGGACCTGTCCTAAAGTTACTGTAGAAGAATAAGCATGGCGAATAACAAAGTTCTTTGTGAGCTTCTTCATTTTCTCAAATTTAGCCAAGCCGTTATAATTTACCGTCCAGTTTGGCAACGGCATCGAACTAAACGGATTAACAGAACGCTGATTCAATTTTCCATTAGTATAAGACGACAAGAACGCTCCGATTACTACTTCCTGCTGAGAGATTCCGTATCCGTCGCGATATCCTCCGGTACCTGTTCCTGAATTACTATTAGAAGCCCCCAATAATTCGGATACCTGCTTGGTTGTTTCCCTCATTTGCTTAAAGTTCCCCGATTCATAACCGGCAGATAACTTCTCAAATGCACTTCCGATGGAAATGGTAGAGTAAGAAAGTGTAGCTGTCTGGAAACGGCTTTGTGATTCAAACTGTTCAGAAACATCATTGTATCTGAAGAAGTCATTCGTATTCTCAGACATTGATCTGTTCAAAGATAAATCAATGGTCAAATCCTTCATCGGTTCCAATGTAGCACGGGCTGTGAACATCTTATTGTGCGTGATCGTATGCTGGCGGTTTAAAGCTGAATTTCTAACCAACCAATCGTTATCTGCAGCTGTCTGAGCGAAATTATAACCTGTTTCCCTGCCTGTAACAGAATAGGATTGCTGACCAAAAATGAAACCACCCATTCCTGAACTAAATGCAGGGTTAAATCCTAAAACTTGCGTTCGCTGATTGTATCCCGGCAGCAATGTTCCATCCGTTTGATTATAAGTCCCAGAAACATTCCGGACACTCATCAGCAATCTGGCACCAAAGCCAAGAACCGGATTTACCTTATTGTTTTTCTTGCGTTTTTGCTGGCGTTCGTGTTTGCGTTTCTTACGTTCCCACTGACGTCGTTCCTTTTTAGTCATTTCGTCAAGTGGTTTCGGCGGTTTTAATTCCGTAACAGTTTCTTTTCCGGGCTCTTCCGGTTTAGCATTTTCATCCGTACCACCTGCTTTTTGTCTCACGGCGGTCCTTGATGGCGCTCCTCCTGTATTTACCTTTTTAAAGAATGGAACCTTGTTATACAAGTTGGTCATGTTAGCCTGAAGGGTTGCATTAACCGTTCTGCTGTTCTGAACAATATTTCCGTAATCAGGATTAAACGATCCGTCGGCTTTTTGCGATCCGTCCTGCCCTAGCGGTGCTCGTTGCCAATTGTAAGTCCCTGTATATTTCATGTTCCCTGTTAACCAATCCAGGGCCGGGATTACATTAAACGGTACATTATATGAGAAGGTGTAATCATGGGTGTAATCCATTGTTTTACCAAACGTTCTCATCTGATCCCAAATCGTATCTTTGAAGGTGCGGTAGCTGTCCGGATTGTTCTTGCGATCGACCTGTCCGTCACCTTCATCAAAGATCGAACGGTTATTCGCGTTAAAGGTTAATTTCAAATTTTTAGTCAGATCCCAGCCTAAACGATAACCTCTATTCCATTGGAAGTTCTTCACATAGACCGGTCTGTATTCAAATGCATTTGCAGATGTATCAATCGTGTTACGAATTTGGCGTTCATTGTAATTCCGCTGTATATCATTCGTGAATCCAAGCGTTTTAGGCAGATACCCGATGCTTGTTTCCTTCAGTAGTCCCCACCACTTGGATTTTTGCATGAACTTCGTTTTCTTAAACGGCTCGAATGGCTTGTTATCAAATGTGTAAGCATAGGCTAAACTACCTCTCCATTGCTTTGTCCGGTCATAATTTGTATTGAAGTCGCGGTGAAAACTTTCGCTATATCCGTATCCAAGTGTCCAATTGGAAACATCATAAAAATGTGCTTTTTTCCCTGCTGCGCGTTCTTTTCTAACGCCTTGGAAGTTATATGATTTGCGTTCGGTATAATCCTGAGCAATCTTTGCAATTTTTTTTCTTTGTCCAGATTCGTAATCTCTCAACTTAATATCCGGGTTAAACGGATCGTATTCCGGGTTAATAATCCCAAGGGAGTAACCATAGAAGAAAGGAACTGAAAGTTTAATTCTATTACCAAGGAATTGACCCAATTGCATATTGGTTTGGAAATCCATTCCAATCTGCTGATTTCGCTGTCTTTCCTGAACACGTGAATCAACTGCTCCCCAATTCACACCGGAATAGTTTCCGGAAAGTGAAAAACTACCAAAATCTGCTGCTTGTACCTGCATTTGAGCAATTGCAGCTGATCCACCTTCATCCACAAAGTCTGTCAAACGCAACTCATTCACCCAAACCTGGACACATTTTGGTAATCCATCATCTGCCGGGATTGATTCCGACCATGGAGTTTGATCGGTTTTGCTTGTATTTCGTACACCGATCATAATTGTTTTGATTCCTTGCAAGTTCGGACTTCCTTTTACTTTAATTCTTCGGTTTGCATTTTGTGGATCTGTCACCATATATTCCACATTCGATGCAACTCCATTAATGGGATCGCCCAGCAAACCATTTCTTCGTTTTTTCAAGTCAAGCAAGTCTTGGAATACAATCTCCATGTTATTTGACTCGGACCAAATGGCATCTGCATTATTAGTACCCCAAGCTGTAAGATTTAACGGAAGTTCATATTCATAGTAGTTATCCACGAAATCTGTCCCTAATCGAACAAACAAGGTTACCTCCTTGTCACGTAAAGTATTGGCGACCACTTCTTCTGCGTGGACATACATTTTCAATTTTTTGTATGTACGAACATCAAATTGAACATTCTTATATGCTGCTCTTGCGTCACCATCCTGAAGATTACAAACATCCAATGTCAATGATTGCTCATTCATCTGACGTTGCTGAGGTTGTGACGGATCGATTTCACGCTGGATTCCCGGAGGGATTTGATAACCGATTGGTAGTTTTTCATTGTTCTCTTCGAAGTTCAATGCCCCGATATTGAAAGTTGTCAGATTCGGATCCACCTGGATAACTTCTCCCGGAGTTGTTAAATCCAGCAAGTATTTTCTCCATTCACCACGAACCAATTCCAATTTTGCGAAACGCACAATTACTTCTTCATCAAAGCCTTTCATGAACATCCGGAAGAAACGAATTGATCTGAAATCACGAATACCGTTAACTGCTCTTTCCGGTTCTCTGATCGGAACTTTAAACTGATACCATTTTTCCGTTTTTGTAGAATTCGGTGGGGAATAAGTTACCACACTTGTAATGTGATTCTTACCAACGACCATGTCTGCGGGGCGCAAACTCACTTTATACTGGAAGTAAGCCTCCGATTCGGATAAATTATTGTCCTGGTTGATATCCTCCAAATCCGGAGTGTTTCTTGCCTGGGTCGGATAACCGCCGCCATTCGGATTCATGTTATCGGACATCTCTGTTGTAGCAGAGTTGCCTTCCATTCCGTTATATTTTTTATACCGTTGAAGGATGTTTAATTGATCCTGATCATATGTGTCATCTCTGTAGAAGTTATAATCATCAGTCGAAGGATCGGCAATCATTTTAGCTTTTGCATCTGCACTTAGTGTTGGATTACTTTGAACCCAATTCACATAAGCTGAATAAGACGAAGTCTCTTCAGACGATTTATACCCATCAATCCCGACATCCTGGTTGATCCGTGAATTCGGATCATTATCAAATGCATTTACAACGACTTGCTGAGTAGACACTTTTGCCCATGGAGTAATTACTACCGGGTAATTAGCGCCTGCATACGGAGGAATTCCGTTCTCAAAGCTTTTTCTTGAATCGGTCAATACATCCTCAGAAACGTTCCCCAGGTTGAAATACAAATCACCACCTGTTAAATTCGGTGTTGCTGTCATCGCATCCTGGTTAAAAGGATCAAGGATCCAAAACTGGATGTATTCTACGTTTGCCTGCTCGAAATCATTGGTTGTCAGGGAACGCATAATTCCTCCCCAATGATCTTCGGGATTAGTAAAGGTACCATCCGGATTAACCGTAGCCGTTGTATCGTAGTTATACATTCCACGTTCTTTCGGATAGTAACCCAATTCCAAAACCTGAATGGTTGGGATAGATCCGTAAGTTAACTGCTGATTCGGGAAGATATCTGTTTGTAACACCTGACGCATACGACTGTCATAAATCTGTGACGGATCATCTTTGATATGCTGAGGAGTTAAATTATTTGACTGATAAAAAAGCGGGTCAATTAAATACCAGGCAATTTTTGATCTTTTAAATCCATTGTTTAAGCTTTTCGAAGAACCCTCCGGGAACAAATCAGTTTGTCCTTGGGGTGTTGAAGCTAAACGCCAGGCACTTTGCGTTCTTAGATCTATTGTACTTTGGCTTCCTTCAAAATCGTCCACATAAGAAATCCCAGCCTTTGAAATAGCTTTTGGAGTTCCCGGAATTAAGTGTGCAAATTCACCTTTAAAGGTCATGAA
>CAMPIU010000074.1 GCA_946886545.1 uncultured Flavobacteriales bacterium
CCTCAAGATATTGGGGCAATCCTTGATCTGTTTTGCGTTTAATGGATGCTAAATTTAAACCCCAACCCAAGCCAAATATTCCATTACCTGCACCTGAACTATAGGAAAGATTTAACGAAGGAGATACTTCCCTGATCGAGGAAAATGGAAGATCAATGGAAAATGAAGAAGTCCCGTTAACAGCATTCACGGAAAACTTTTCATCAATGGATTTGATTGCTCCTCCACCTTTCGGTAACGAAATAGAAGGAACGTCAATAGCATTTGATTTGGTTTTTCCACCATCGGTTTTCAGGAATGTAGCGTTCGAATCTTTCATTCAGCGTTCAGTAAATAGCAGAAAAAACAGATCGATCAGTTACAAATCCAATAGAGATAATTAGCGGATTAACGCTTTAATTCAATGAATATGAGCTGCCTGGAATTTCCGGCTGGTTTTCGAATTAAAAGTAGAGCGAATTCTTTTAGTCGTTGTTGTGGTTTTCCGCAAGTCCGAAGTAGTATTGATTATTTGGCAATTTTCAGCGATCAATTGGTGTGAATAAATGATTTTATTGAAGACCTAAAGATATGGCAATCATAAAAAATACCAGCTCTCAAAAAGAGCTCGCATTTCTCTGTCGTTTTCAAGAGTTGAGATCAGTAAATAAATCGAGCATGGATAGAGCGACTTTTATATTGATTTTCAACATTTTATTTCGGACGCCAAGTTAGCAACTCAAGCTAGCGCGAGCATCCCGCTCGTGCTCACAGAAATTAATCCGTTCCATGGATGATAATTTGCAATTATTTTTACAAACTCACACACCCGTAATAACTAACCCATAAACAGCATACACAAGTAACAGTAAGGTCAATAGTACTCCCAGCAAAGATGGAACGGGCATCCTGTAAATACTGAGCGGTACTTTATAAGGCCTTGCTGTATTCGGCTGTTTTGTTCTCAATACAATGACGGAGATGTTTACAAAAAGGAAGGTAATAAAAATGAAAAAGTTGGCGATCAATGCCACTGTTTCAATTTTTCCGATAGCGGCAAAGGCAATCATTAGTCCGGCAACGAGGATTAGTGCGAAAACCGGAGTTTTGCGTTTGCTGGAAACAAATGAAAGCCATTTCCATTTTTTGTTTTCTTCTCCCACGTGTAGCAATACCCTCGAACTTCCCATCATATTGGATAATATGGTATTCGTGGTCGAAAACAGGGCAATCGCCGCAATAATCGTTACTCCGATTTTCCCCATATCGTTGCTCACAATATCCGATAGGGGATGCTGGCTTTTTCCCAGTTGATCCCAGGGAATTGCACTAATTGCACAAACAGCTACGATGAGGTAAACTACCATCACAATACTGCTTGCTGAAAAGAGGGCTTTTGGAATGTTTTTTTCGGGCGATTTGGTTTCCTCGCTCAGTTTCACGATCTCTTCGAAACCGATATAGGCAAAATAACTGAGGGCTGCGCCTAACAGAACATGGTTGAATCCTCCGGGCGGCATTTCAAAATAGTTGACTTTTCCCAAATAAGGGATAGCTACGTAAATGACCAGGACCAAACCGCAAAATTCGATGACTGTAAAGATAATATTGATAACAGACGACTGCCTGATACCGGCGACATTAACAAGCCAAACAAAGCAAATGATCCCTAATGCCGCAAGGAATAGGTTGATATCCAGTAATTGAGAGAAATAACCTGCAAATGCAATGGAAACTGTGGCGCCGCTGACGATTCCGTTGATTGAGATGATCAATGCGATTGCAAGGGCCATCTTCTTATTGAATGCATTTTTGACGTAAACATATTCTGCACCCGAACGGGGAAACATGCTGCTTAGTTCGGCATAGGAAAAAGCGCTCATTAATGCGGTCAGTGAAGCTATGGCAAAGGACAACCAGAGCATATTTCCGCTAAAACCGGCAACTTTCCCGATAATTGCATAGATTCCTGCTCCCAGAATAGATCCGGTACCAAAGAAAATCACCTCCGCCAGCCCCAATGTTCTTCTTAATTTGCCCATGGTTTATTCTACCTTGCTTGCTACTTATGAATTTACAACGATGAACTTGAAGCGACAAAATAAAAACTTACATCTTTCCCACATCCGGGGCTTGTTTTTTGGAATTCAGGAGCGAAACTGCTAAATTTTAATTGACTAAAACAGATCGTTATGCCAAAAAAGAGCTCGTTTTTTGCCAATTTGTGGACCATTACGAAAGCAACTGCAAAAGAGTGGATCAAGGCCGACCCGTTCAGGCAAAGTGCTGTAGTGGCTTATTATGCAGTTTTTTCCATCCCTGCTTTGTTAGTGATTGTGATAGCTATTGCAGGTTTGGTTTTCGGAGAAGAAGCTGTTCAGGGAGAAATTTCCGCACAGATAAAAGGTGCACTTGGTCACGATACGGCTGAATCGGTGGAGAAAATTATTGCGAAAGTGTCTGAACAAAAAGCATCGGTACTCGCAACGATTATTGGAATTGTAACCCTGCTCGTTGGATCCACGGCGGTATTTACCCAACTACAAACTTCTCTGAACCAGGTGTGGGAAGTAAAGGTTGTTGCCAAAAAGAAATGGCTGAAAACTATAAAGGATAAACTGTTTTCCTTTGGTTTGGTCTTGTCTCTGGGATTCCTGATGCTGGCTTCTTTATTGGTCACCGCAGGTCTGGAAGCTCTCGGTGGGATGATCAAAAACCAACTCCCGGATTTTCTGCCTTTCCTGCTGAAGACTTTGAATTTTCTGATATCTTTTGGTGTAATAACAGTGCTTTTCGCCTTGATCTTTAAAGTCTTGCCGGATGCTAAAATCCGTTTGCGGGATGTTTGGATCGGGGCAATGGTAACAACTTTGTTGTTTATACTCGGAAAATTCGGGCTCGGATTTTATTTTGCGAAAGCAAATCCGGGCTCAGCGTATGGCGCGGCAGGGTCTGTTGTACTTATTATGCTTTGGGTTTCTTATTCCTGTATGATCTTGTTCTTCGGTGCGGAGTTTACAAAACAATATGCCACTTTCCATGGCCATAAGCTCCAGCCAACTGCGGAATCACGAATTATTGAACAACCCGATCCGAAAGCCATCTAGTCTGGCGGGAGTTGGCGTGAGAACCTCTGTCCGGGCACCTTAGGATCAAGCTTGTGCTAGACAGAACAAACAGGTTTACTTAAGCCAGGCTGTCCGCAACTTTTGTTGTTCAGGAGTACTGAATTCTGCCTCCGAAATTTTACCGTTATTTAGTTTTAATCCCGCTTTCAGCAGCATCTCTTCCAGGGGAAGCGCTCTTGTTCCTTCAATGTAATTGGCGATGAATGCTTCAAGTTCCGGATATCCGCTGATATTTACTATTTCAGCAAAAAGCTGCTCATCTTCAAAAGGCATGCCCCGGTAATGCTTGGTTAGATCCAATACCAAATCCCTGGTGCCATACGTTCCTCCCGACAATTCCTGGAGTTTGAGATCCAGGCACAAATTGATTAAAGCTCCTTTCAGATAAACATTGTAATACTGGTCCTGCATTTCCATCGGATGAAGACTTAGTTCTGTGATGGAAAGATTCGGGTCGAATTCCTTCATTGCCGTGATTTTTTCTTCTACTATTTTGAAAAACTCTTTTTCCGTTCGCAACCCGGTTTTTACCGGCATGTGCATCGTGAAATATTCTGTCATTCCTTCATAGAGCCATAAGTGTTTCGAAAACTTCGGTTCGTTGTAGTCGTAGTTTTCAATCTCAACCGAATGTAAACCCAATGGCATTAAGGTATGAAAAAACTCATGACTGGCAATTCCGTAGATATTCTGACGGATCGTTTCGATATCCAGGGGCATGTATAGCAAAATCAAAGTTGAATTGGAATGTTCCAAACCGTCTCCGATCAAATGATTGCGATTAGGAGCAAGGCTGTGGTAAATGAGGAAGGTATAGTGATCTACCGGTAATTTGTTGTGAAGGTATTTTGTTTGACTGATCAAAAGCGGACGAATGTATTCGGCGATTTCTTTGGAAATGTGTTTTCCCGAAGTGGAATAACAAGCCACCTCAACTGAGATTCCGGGTAAGTGTATCAATGTGGTATCGGGAAGCGCATACATAATCGGGTTGTCAACCAGTTGGTGGTAGTTTTCGGCAAGAAAAACATCCTGATTCGGTTTCACCGTTTTTTTTAGACTTGTTGCAGGATACAAATTGATCCTTTTTTGAATACTTACTTTGATCGGGTGATCAATGTGTCCACGGAAATAACCGAAAAGACTGTTGGGAGTAATCACAAATGAACTGTCATTGAATGAACTCGCAGCCGACCGGTAAAAACCATGTTCCATTTTTTCATCGAAGGTTTCCCAGGCATCATCAACGAAATAGGACACACTTGCAATGCGTTTCGCATCGAAGATCTTCCAGGAGTTCATGTCCGCTTTCTCCGTTCTTAATTTCTTCCCTTTTTTATCGAAAACTTCGAACGAAGAAATGTACTGCCCGAAATTCATCGCACCGTAAATTCCCGGAATGATCTTCGGAAAACAATAGGTGAGTGTATCTTCGGAAAATCCATTGATCTTTAACTGCACAGTGAGTTTGTCGTTCGAACGGCCTTTTAGGCTGGTTTCGTAACAGTATTTGATCTGACTCGTCTGCCCGTGAACGGTCTGTTTGATACCCGCAAAAACAGCCAGTGCCGAAAGCAGTAAAGGAATTGTTTTCATGTGTTTTTGTTTGAAGTCATATCCCTAAGACGATTTCAACCTTTAAAAGTTACTTTTTAAGCTCCCTGTATAACCCGGAATGGGCGCACATCATGGTCAGTTCGAATATTTGGTGTGAAGCAAAGTGTATGATTGTGTCGGGAGTAAAATACAAACCCCCGACAAATATTCTTCATCGGGGGTGTAGCTACCACACGTACTTCACTATCAACCTGTACATGTATTACCTCTAAATTAAACCTAAACTGAAACCTAAACTAACCTAATTGTTACCTAACTTATAGCGTTATGATTGATAGTACACTCTTAATTTTTCTTCATAATCTTTAATGTCGCAACAGGTGCCTTAGGAATTTTGTACTTCAAACCCACTATACCATAATTCCTAAGTCTACACTATTGCAAAATCTTTTGGATAAATCCCTTCACTTTTGTGGAGCGGTCCCAAAGGGACCAGACTACCACATCGAACGGAAATAATCCTATACTGACTTGTAACTCAATTCGTATTTCAAATTCTTATCTTACTCTCAAAATCGTTATTTCAAAAGTGATTTTCTTGCATAGACTATTATAAAGAACGTGCCAAAGGAATATGAAACAGAAAAACCGTTGATTATCAACGGTTTCAGTAATGGCACAAACTCGAAATATTTTCAAAATGAAAAAAATATTTTCAAAATGAAAAAATAATAGCTTCCAATCTCTTATTTCGCTTGTGTAAAAAACAATTTTGTCTAGTGAAGGAATAAACAGATTATCTTGTCTAAGCTAGAATGACCCTTACGCTGATGATCGAAGCAAACGAGGGAATGAAGCGATAAAAAGCATTTGTTGTTTGAGTTCGGAGACTTTAGTGTCCGGACGAGTTTTAAATGCTTTCGCGAAAAGACCCGTAGTTTGCAGATCATTTAGTACAGGCCTAGACCTTTTTGGCTCTACCTTTTTACGGCAATGGTAAAAAGGTAGAAATCATTTGGAAAGGAATAAAGATTAATCCTCATCTTCCTCTTTCAGCATGCGATAAATCGTCGTCTGACCGATATCCAATTTATCTGCTACCAATTTAGTGTTGTTGTTGTATTTATCCAAAAACAATTGGACGATTCTCCTGTTATACGCTCTTAAACTCATTTCTTCAGCTATGATCCCGGAAAGAATATCTGCACTGGCTACTACAATGTCGTCTGCTTCGATCACATCATTCATAGACATGACGGAGGCCAGTTCGATTACTGATTTTAATTCACGTACATTTCCTGGCCAGGGGTAGGCTAATAGCTTGTTTTGGGCCGCCGGACTGATTTTCTTAATCGACATACCGTTTTCCTTGCAAAAGCGCTCTACAAAGCTCTTGCTAAGCAATAAGGTGTCTTTTTCACGTTCCCGAAGCGGAGGCAGTTCAATTGGAAGTCCGAATAAACGATAATATAAATCTTCCCGGAACGCACCCGATTTAACTTCCTGGAGCAAATTTTTGTGGGTGGCAACAATGATCCGGCAGTTGAATTTGTAAACTTTGTTTCCTCCCACTCGTGTGATTTCACGTTCCTGGAGTGCACGCAGTAATTTCGCCTGGAAAACCGGGTCAAGTTCGGCAATTTCATCCAGAAATAACGTCCCCCCGTCTGCTTCTTCAAATTTCCCGATACGGGTTTGGTTGGCTCCTGTAAAGGATCCTTTTTCATGTCCGAATAACTCACTTTCAAATAATTCCTTGGGAATGGCGGCCACGTTAATGGCAACGAAAGGTTTGTCCTTGTAAATGGAATTGTAGTGAATGGCTTTTGCGATGACCTCTTTTCCGGTCCCGGTTTCTCCGGTAATTGATACGGTGATGTTATTGGAAACGGCTTTTTGGAGCAGCATAAAAATATGCTGCATCTTACTGCTTTGCCCGATTATGGTATCACTGAAATTGTATTTCGTTTGAACCTCTTTTTCCAGTTTTTCGATCTTCTTCAAGAGCTTTGTTTGATTCTGGGCATTTGCCAGTGTATTCAATAAGCGATTTCGCAGATCGTTCCCTTTTACGATGTAGTCATAAGCCCCCAGTTTCAGTAGGCTTACGGCTGTTTCAATTTCTTCCTGTTCGGAAATTACGATTACCTGCGTTCCGGGACACATGGCTTTGATCTTTTCTAAAAGCTCTTCACCGGAAATATCCGGCAAACGGTAATCCATCGTAATGAGGTCAGGAACTTCATTATTCAAACGGTCCAGTAATTCTTTTCCGGTCGAAAAAGCTTCTGCTTCATAATCAGGATTCAGCGAAACGGTGTGCACTAATAGTTTCTGGTACCAATCGTTGTCTTCCACTATAAATATGCGCTGTGTAATCCCGGTTTCCATAGTTATTTCTTAGTTTAATTTTTCTTTTACCTGTGTAATAATGTGTTTTGCCTGTTCCTCAAATGCTTCCATTAACTCATGGATGGAAGGATCGATGGTGCTTTCTTTTCCCATGCGTTCAATTTCCTTGAGGGTAGTGTAACAGTTGTTTGCTCCGAAATGCTTGAAGGGTGCTGCCAGCTGATGAGCAAGTTCAGATGCATCGCTCCACTTTTCTTCTTTGGCAAACTCTTTCATTTTTATTAAACCGTTCTCGGTTGAGTTTACGAAGGTTTGCAGGAGCTCCTTGTAAAAAGGCTCGTTGTTGTTGGTCAGTTTTTGAAGGCTTTTGAAATCAGCTTCGTCTAATTCAGTTCCCATATTGTGATCTTTATAAATTTGAAATAATACTCTTCTTAATTCTTCCGGGTTGACAGGTTTTGTTAATACTTCTATCCAACCGGAGTCCATCATGCGTTGTCTTTTTTCAGGATTTGAAGTAGCGGTTAATCCTACAACCGGGATTTGGTTCAGCGTTTCCATCTCTGTCATTTTTTCGCGCACTTCATGTCCGTTCATTTCGGGCATTCGTATGTCGAGCAATACAATGTCGATATCATTGTTTTTGAGTTGTTCCAGCGCTTCCAAACCATTTGTTGCTTCAAGAAGTGTAACGTTTACTCCATGGAACAAACTTCTCAAAAGTGTGCGATTGAAGGGTTCGTCATCTACGATCAGAATGCTTTTATCTTTTAAAAAGGAAAAATCCGTGCGGGATGGTTCTCTTGGGGCATCTACTTTTTCTTCCGTTTTTTCAAAAGGAATTTCAATATAAAAAGTTGTTCCGATACCTTCCTCGCTATTCACCCGTATGGTTCCGCCCTGTTTGTCGATGATTTGTTTGGTAATACTTAGTCCCAAACCGGTTCCGCCGTATTTGCGGGTTACGGTCAAATCTGCTTGCTCAAAAGGTTCGAAAATCCTGCTTTTCTGACTTGCTGACATCCCGATTCCCTGGTCCTGGACTTCTATCAAACAACGAATTTGCCGTTTTTCCAATTCTTCAAATTTCAGGTGAATGGTAATCAGACCGTCTTTCGAAAATTTATTGGCATTGCTGATCAGATTAATAATGATTTGTCTGAATCGCAAAGGATCACCCATTACATTCGGAAAAGGTTTTTCATCCAGCTCTACTACCAATTGATTGTTTCGTTCCTTAATCTGAAGTTCATATTGCTCCAATAACGTCATAATCTCATCGGCCGGATTGAAGGGGATCTTTTCCAATAGGATATGATCTTTCTCCAGTTTGGACAGATCCAGTATTTCGTTGGTAATCTGTGAAAGATGTTTTACCGAGTTGCGGATGATTTTCACTTTTTTTGCAGCACTTTGATTCAGAGGCTCAAAGAACAGTTGTTCGGTGAATCCGGAGATAGCATTCAGCGGTGTGCGGATTTCGTGACTCATTGTAGCCAAAAAACGGGATTTGGCTTCTGTCAGTTGATCACTTTTATCTTTTGCAAGCTTCAGCTGTGCATTCGTTTCTTTGGATTTATTGAACAGGGTTATGATCAATAGTACGATCATCAGGATCAGTAGACTGGAGATAATACTGAATAAAAAGATGATTTGATTGGTTTCAGCAGCCACATCTTTGGCATGTTGGGTTTCCTTCAGAAGTTCTCTTTTATCGGCTAGTTCGATAGCCTGGAAAATCTGCCCGATCTGTTTGCTCAACTGACTGTTTTGTTGTTGGAGATCAAGTTTATATAAGTTGAGAGATGACTCCTTTGATACGGCTACATTTTTAACCGATTGAATCTTTTTTGCAATTTCATTGGTGCTGGCAGCAGCGATATCAGATGCTTTGATTTTAACTTGAGGTTGAACTACTGTGGTAGTTGCAGCCGGTTTTTTATTTCTCCGCTGGAACCACTTCTTTTTCTCCTCTTCACTTTGTGGTTGTACCTGTTGAGTTTGCAGTTCGTTTATCTGATCGCGGATTTCCATCTTTATTTTGGCCATCTCGCTGGCATTCTGCACTTCATTCTGTACAATCGACATGGTCTCGTCGACTCTGTTTTCATTCTTGATACTCATGAGTGTATCGAGATTCGAAAACCGGTCCTTTACCAGGGAGCTCAAAACCCTGATCTGTTTTTGATAGGTTGAATCCTCAATTTTATAGGATTTCAGCAGTTCGATTTTGCGATTGGTTTGTGATTCAAGGATTTCAAAATCCAAAGGAGCATCTACATTGTTTTGATAGAGATAAGAATAAGTAAGATTGTCTGATTTAAGAATATTACTGTTCAAATCGCGGACAATAAATCTGCGGTTTTCCTTCAAATTTGTTGGAAGCGGACTTTCTGAAACCTGCGATAAACTGTCGTATACCCAATACCCGGTAGTACACACGAAAATCAATAGCAATCCGATGATTACGAATAAAACACGTTCAAAAAGAATATTCCCTCCATTTTTTTTCATATTGATATGAATTTTCAAAATGAAAAATACGACTTTTTTTTGACTCGAAGTCCCCAAAATGAATTTTTGGAGTGTGAAATGAGTAAAACTCACAT